>SBBK01000165.1 GCA_005240025.1 archaeon | reverse complement strand
GATATTGGCATTAGCGAACTGATGAGCAAGCGGGCCAAGCTTGAGGAGGCTATCGATTATGTTGGCATTATGATTAAAAACCTCAAGGATAAGCGAACCAAGCTTGAAAAGGAGATCGAAGACGAGTCGGTCGATATTAAAAACCTCAAAGAAAAACTAGTCAAGGTTGGCGAATACATCGAGGAAGAAAACCGCGGCATTCGTGATTTAACCAACAAAAGAGTCCAGGTTGAGAGAGAGGCCGATGAGGTTGGCTCCTTAATAAACAGCCTCAGAAATAGGCTTGCCACCATAGATGGAGTTGTAGATGGAGAGGCAAACAAGGTCAAGGGCATCAAGGAATCACGCCAAAAATCCTAAGGCTGTTTCATAGCGGAACACAGTGGAATGGTAGCTCCTTAAAATAAGAAGGGGTTTGATACTAGACGTATCTTGTAGATGTGGCTGACCTGGTGCTTATAGGCGTCGAAGGGAACTTGTCTCCAACTGAGGCTTCCGCTACTGCAGCTGCCTCTTCGAGAATCTTTTCCGACTCTTCGTTGGTGGATTGATCCATGCCAAATGCCGATTCGCCTGAGAACGACTCCATCATCAGTCCGTTTAGCATCTCTGTCATCATACCTAATTCTCTGTCCGCCTCTGGCATGAATTTGCCAAGTGAAGATCTGAGGTTTCGCATTAGGCCGATTGTGGGCGCTATTGTGACTACGGTGTCTCCTAGGTCGTGGAATGTTGTTAACCTGAGCTCGATCTGTTCTAGTGCCGTTCTTACGTTACCTAGCATCTTTGAGACCTTGCGGACCTCGGCTAGCTCGTTTGCTAAAACCTTGCTGGTATGAATGTCGTGTTTTTGGGTCGCGGCAACGATTCTTTGGAAGATCTTTTCGTCTCTTTGCTGTAGTTTGGACAGCATTCCGTCAAGTTTTGAGACCTGGCCATTTAGGCTCTTTACAGCAGTCTCTATTCTTGGCTTCAGTGCCCCTTTGGGTTTGAGTACGTCGTTGAATCGTTCAGATATGCTCGGTGTTGGCGGCTTTGACCATGATTTGTTGAAGTTAGTCATGGTTGAGTTTAGCTATTTTGTTCAAATCAAAAGGTGTGAATTTGTTTTTACCAAATGATAGAATCGGGTACGGGTAAAAACCGGGCGTGGATAAAATCCACTAGCGGAACGATGAAAAATAAAAAACAAATCGCCCTAGTTTATTGCGCTAGAATGCTTTGGGGGTGGATTTTCCTTATGTGAACGTCTACCGCGTGTGTGGTAGTTACGGCTTCACCGCACAATGGACATTTTTCCATTTTTATAGCTAGTCCTCATATAAATAGTATTTAAGGTTTACGTTTTTCGATTCTGTGGAACCATCGGGACAAAAATTAATGTGTTGACGATCGGGACAAACAAAATTTTTAATAGAAAACCTTTTGAAAATTTTTTCAAATTTAGCGGATGTGTTTTTCTTCATCAAAAAAAAGTTTACCCTGATCTAGTTTAACACCGTTTTGTTTTTGGCTCTACAGATGTTGATCAGTTGGGCAATACATGATATTCAATAGATCTATAGATCAGAAACGCTACAATAATCAGTGGAAAAATGCCCTCCTCCGACAGATACATTTACTGATGTGCAGATAGTAGAAGAAAAAGAACACGATTATGATGACATGGACGAAATAGTTGACGATCGTTACAATCCGGAGAACAGAACTATTCCTGTAACGGTGATCATTCCGGAACCTTTCAGATCAAAGCAAAGAGACAACAGGCTAGTCAAATTAGACATGAACTTGTTATTCTCCATTTTCTATGATCCAGATCTTAAAACTCAAAAACCCAAACTGCCTCCTGAAAAAAATAAACACCCACAGTAATTTTTGGATCATTTTGATTGAGGCATAAAACCGGGACTTCACGGCAAAAACAGCCGTCATGATACATAAATTTTGATAAATGTTTATATAGAGAATTGAAAAACGGATTGCACCATGACACAAACTTCACGAGTTTCCGATAGATGCCCCCGATGTGCCAAGGGAACGATGTTAACCGATGGTAGCACCGGCGAGATGTTTTGTAACACATGTGGATTTGTGGCAACGGAGCGAGTAGAGGAAGAAGGGCCAGAATGGCGTTCATTCTCAAAGGAGGAAGGCGAAAACAGGACAAGAACCGGAACGCCCACTTCGCTGGCAATGCATGACATGGGTCTTGCAACAATAATTGGCCAGGCAGACAAAGACGCATCTGGCAAACCGCTGACATCCTCTATGAAAAGCACGATTGAACGCCTGCGAACTTGGGACTCGCGAAGCCAAGTTCATGAGCCAGTAGACAGAAACTTTAGGCAGGCGTTTTCCGAGCTTGACAGACTGAAGGATAAGCTTGCTCTTTCTGATGCAGTTATCGAAAAAACAGCATACATCTACAGAAAGGCACTTGACAAGGGCCTCGTCAGGGGACGTTCAATTCCAGGACTTGTGGCTGCTGCGTTGTATGCAGCGTGCAGAAACACAGAGACGCCAAGAACACTGACCGACGTTGCAAATGGAATCAACATAAAGCGAAAAGATGTTGCAAGGTGTTACAGACTACTTCTTAGAGAACTAGATCTAAAGATGCCCGTAGTTGATCCGATCAAGGGCGTAGCGAGAATCGCAAGTATTGCAGATCTGAGTGAAAAAACCAAGAGGAAGGCATTGGAATTCCTCAAGGAAGCAAGCCGAATCGAGGTCTCCGCTGGAAAGGATCCGATGGGACTTGCAGCTGCTGCCTTGTACCTAGCTTGCGTAATGCTTGGTGAAAACAAGACGCAAAAAGACATTGCCCAGGCAGCAGGTGTGACCGAGGTTACAATTCGAAATAGATACAAAGGCCTCAAAGAAGCATTAAAACTCTAGATCTTTTTTTTAACATTTGAGATGACAAAAAAGAAACTCGGCATTGTAGGAATAGCGGTTGGTATTGCCATCATAGCTATGATAGTAAGCTATGCTCCAGACTCGTTGTTAGAGCAGGCAAAGAGATCGGCTGGGGGTCCAAAGGAAAACGAGATATATCATATCAGGTTGGCCGATCCGAGGTTATACCAGGACGGAATTTTTTCCGATAGCTTTTTTGTAAAAAATGGAACCTATGAGTTCAGGTATGTTCCAAATGGAGACAGTCCGCAAACTTTGAGCATTTCTCTAAAAGGCAGGTTGTATTCATTTTCTGAGGACTTTGAACTGCAGGGAGCTGCGCATGAGACAGGAATTTCTACATATTACACATGGACATATCTAGGTGAAAACAAAGTCGAGGTTCCCCAAGATGAAGTTCTGCAAATAGTCATCAACCCGCATGGAAATACTCTGGGCCCGGTTTCTGTTTATCTTGTAAAATCGGATAGGCGTGGCCCCGAGACGTAGAACTTGAGAGAACACCTCTCATTCCCATTACGCCAATGCGTTGATGGACTGCCTATCTGTTCTACTGGGCCACGCGTCCTCAGTCGATAGGATTTATGTCCTTTCGCATTGTTTCATATAGGAATTCGTCTTATTTAAGAATTAATGTAAATTTTTACAATAAAGAATGTTATTTGTTAAAAAAACTTTTGGTCAGTTTTTCAAAATCAATAATTACAAAACGTGTTTCAAGAAGGTGATGAAGCTGGCAGGCAAAGTTGCACTAGTTACAGGCGGCAGCAGAGGTATAGGAAAGGCAGTTGCAGAACTTTTTGCAAAAGAAGGGGCATCTGTTGTCATTACTGCAAAGAACTCGCAGAGGTTGCAAAATACGGCAAAAAAGATCAGTGGTGCCTTTGCAGTTCAGGCCGACATCAGAAAAAAAGACGAAGTGCAAAATGTCATAAAAAAAACCATTGAAAAATTTGGCAAGCTTGACATTTTGGTAAATAATGCGGGAGTCTTTCCGAAGGTAAAGCAGCTTGAAAAGATTACCGAAAATGAATGGAATGAAGTAATCGACATTAACCTTAATGGTCAGTTTCGCTTTACCAAGGCTGCCATTCCACATCTGATTAAAAACGGCGGGAGTATAATCAACATAGCATCAAATGCAGGCCTAAAGGCCTATGATGGGTTTTTTGCAGACGCATATTCTGCCTCCAAGGGTGCACTTGTTTTGCTCACCAAGTGCTGGGCACTAGAGTATGCAAGACGCGGAATCCGCGTAAACTGTGTTTGCCCCGGTGTGGTAGACACAGACATGACAAGGGAGTATATCGCAACATCCGCGCTCAGAGACCTGCAAAACGCCCAGTACCCATTAGGCAGGATTGGGACCGTTGAGGATGTCGCAAGAGCTGTCCTGTACTTTGCATCCGAGGATTCGTCGTGGGTAACTGGTGCCGTTCTGGCTCTGGATGGCGGCGAATCTGCCAAATGATTCCAAATCAATTTAAAATCCAACCAATCAGTCATGTTATTGGAACAGAAAAAGAAAAAACGCGTTCAGATTATCGCCATCCTTGCCATAATTTGGTTTTTCGTAACACTCCCCCTGCCGTGGCTTTTCACCACACCAGACGTGGTCAGGCCGCAGTTGTTTATATTACTTCAAATAATTGGATTCATCTCAATTCCATTTGTTGTGTTGGCAGTGGTTTGGACAATAAAGCCGGAACTTACTACATAACATGCACAGAATACCGTTCGCAGAGCCGTTAGACGAAATCGGATTTGCATTGGATGCCGTAACAGAGGCAAGCAGGGCAGTTATGGATGTCTACAGTCAGGAGTTTACCTCAGATGTCAAAGATGATGACTCGCCTATAACAGAGGCAGACCTGCAAAGCAATGAAATCATAAAGGAGGCACTTTCCGGTTCCGGCATTCCAGTCCTCTCAGAAGAAGACAGAGACGACGGACAGAGATTGAAGCATGAAAAAATTTGGATTGTAGATCCCCTCGATGGTACAAGTGACTTTGTCAACAGGACTGGCGAGTTTACCATCATGGTTGGACTAGTCGAAAACAAAAGACCAATCTTGGGGCTGGTTTGCAGACCCACAAACAATACCTTGTTTTTGGCGCAAAAAAGAAGCGGCGCGTATATGTTTGAGGGCAATTCCTGGCACAGGCTGGCAGTCAGCAGGACTGTGGACCTCAAAAGCTGCAGGGCAGTTGGAAGCAGGTTTCACCTGACAGAGCAGGAAAAGACGTTTTTCAAGAATCTGGGTATTGCCAGTTTTGAAAGCCGGGGCAGCTCGCTAAAGGTCGCAGAGATAGCCATGGGTTTGGCGGATTTGTATATGACAACCTCAAACAAGATAAAGCAGTGGGATACGTGCGCCTCTTATTGCCTCATAACAGAGGCAGGCGGAAGGATGACAGATACCCGCGGGGGTGAAATCTTGTACAATACTGACAGGTTAAACCATGAAAATGGTTTGCTAGTGACAAACGGCTTGATTCATGATCACATAGTCAGACGTCTTAGTTGAACAGTTTTTTTGAGTTGAGAAAATTCAGGAGGTTTTGGACACTTTGGTCCAGCGTCTCTTTTTCGGTATCCAGAACTAGGTCTGGTTTTTCCGGGGCCTCGTAGGGATCACTTATTCCGGTAAAACTTGTGATCTCGTTATTTCGTGCCTTTTTGTACATTCCTTTTACATCTCGGGTTTCGCATTCTTGTAATGAGCATTTGACATAAACTTCAAAGAAACGCTTGTCGTCACCTACTATTTTTCTTGCATCATCCCGGTTTTGAGTAAACGGACTTACCAACGAAACCCCGCATGGTACGTTGTGCTTCAGCAGGAGTTTTGCCAGGTGCGCTACTCGCTTGTTGTGCTCAATTCTGCCTTCTTTTGAAAAGTCTTTTGGCGAAAGCCATTCCCTTAGCTCATCGCCATCCAAAATTGCCAAGTTTGGGACATGTTTTTGCATGGCGCGGACAATTGTGGTCTTGCCGGAACATGGAAGACCTGTCATCCATACTACGAAGGTCATTTTCAGTTTACCTCAAATTCCATGTTCTTAAAGACTTTACTACATGTTCAAAAACCATGCCTGCCTTTCCAGATATTCTATTTCATCCATTATGGTTTGCATCTTTGTTGTTACTGCCATGACTGATTGAAATT
>SBBK01000151.1 GCA_005240025.1 archaeon | reverse complement strand
GTGGCTTGGAAACCCGCAGATTCGCAGATCAAGGCCTATCCGCCTTGCAATCTCGACGTAAATTATGGAGAGTGTAATCGGTATGCCACTTTTTTTGTCCAGAACCTCGTTTAGGAAATTGTTTTTGGGGTTGTAATAGTCGTCTGTGTCACCCTTGAATCCCAGTCGCTCAAAAAGATGCTCATTTAGCATCGAAATGAGATAAGTAGGATTTTTGACATCCGACAAAAGCACCTCGAGTGTCCTTGACATCTCGTTTATTTTTTGTATGTATGCGTCAATCTTTATGTCTGGATATTCCAGGAGCTGGGCAAGCTTGAGTGCTTTTTCTATCAGGCTGTACCTTGTGTTTGTAGCAAAGGAGGCCCACTCGGCTACAACCGGATCAAAGTGTGTCTTCATGATTTTATTTGAGGTCCTTTAGATATAACTGCGGTTCTTTGAGCTGGCGCGTAGTGGGCGGGTTTTGTATCATAAACTGGAATCCCGCCCTGCCCATCCTATCAAATACTGCCTGCACAAAGTCCTTTCCCATGTGTTTTCTGACCTGGTACGATGAAATGTCTGAGCCCATATAGGTGGCAAGATACTGCCCAAAGTCGGCATCGCCCTTTAGTATGTTCTGGACGCAAAACCCGGCCATTCCTTCCATTGTTGAAAAAACCGCATGGTGCCTCTGGATTGGGCCAAGCCATCTCTGGTAAATATCCAAAAGGTTTGGGACCAGCTTTGATATTCCGGGATCAATTTCGACTTTGGTAAATGTCATGACGTCGGGACCAAGAACGCTGACAACAAAGTTGTCGGGGTTTAGCATGAAAAACAGGTTTGCCCGTCTTGCCACCGGGAACTCGTCAGGAACGGAAGGCAGCTGCAGATATTCTGAGAGTCTGGCCACTGTCGAATCGTCTAGACCTTGAATTGTTTTTGCGAGTTCTTCGTTTATTGTGTTTACCTCGGTTACTGCTTTTTTGTTTTGGTCGTGGAGGTTTTTTTGAATGGAATGGATCAATTCCTCAAGAATTGTCATTTTTATGGCGCCGATGTAGCCTGACCTGACATTTTGCTGTCTTGGCTCGTATGGCTTTCCCTGTTTGTACAAAATTATCTGCGGATAGCTCGACAGGATAAAATTATTCAAAAATATTGTAGACTCAGCATAATCCCCATATGTGGTAGAAATCTTGGAAATGTAGGATTTTGCATACGTAGAATACACCAAAAACCGCACCGTCTCCTCCTTTGCTAAAATCGCTATCGCATCTCGGTCTTGTCTTGCGAGGGCAGAAAAAAGTCTCACAACAAAGCCCTCGGACTCGGGCGTGGCATAGACCTTTTTTGCTTTGAGCGTTTTTAGCGCCTCAAGGCCATGGTACTCGATTTTGATGCCTGGCAAAACCTCCATACCTGTAAATTCTGTGATCTTTTGTTTGAGATTGGGCAGAACCTGCTCGGCTATTTGCTGCGGAGAGTCAAATTTTACCTTGAACTCAGGATCCTCGGCAATTCTTGAGGCAAGGGCTGCAATTTCGTTTTCCTCATTTATCTCAACTGAAATTTGATCAAGTAACGCTTCTGCAAACTCTTCAAACTCACTCAATACCCTGTGCCGTTTTTTGTACAATTTAACGGTAAGCATTAACTTTAATTCAATTTGGCCTCTGAGCAAAACATTGCACAGATTCAGCTTGGCTCATCTCAGGTGCGTGCGATGCCGCGGTATACTTCGAGCACAAATCCTAAAAGAAGACACACAAATCGAGGAAGGGTTTCTGTCATGCCAAAAATGCAACCTGACCTTTCCAATAATTGGCCATGTTGCAATCTTGTGGGATGACTTTGTCAATTATCTTTCAAACAGGCCTCGCCTGGGGGGCCAGCTCCTCCTCATGGCAAAAACCTACATGGTAAAATCATTTGTAAGGCAAACCCTTGGCAAAATAAGAAAAAACCCACAAGATCAATCCATGATAGAAAAACGCTGGTTTGAAATCTATCTTTGCAACAAAAACTCGAGGTTTTACTCTGCCATCAGAAAATCCCTCGAACACGTGAAATCCGGAACGGCATTGGAGCATGGGTGCTCGATTGGCCACATCACAAAGCATCTGGCTGGGACAAATTCAATTGCGTTTGGAATAGACAAGTCGTTTTATGCCATATCTGAGGCCAAAAAATCTGCCCCAGACAACGTTGATTTTTTTGTTGCAGACTCAATTGGGCATCCTTTTGGGAAATCAAGATTTGGTACTGTGGTGGCACTCAATTTGTTTGATCTGATAGAGCCAAAACTGTTACTGAAGACACTGGCAGGACAGGTGCAAAAAGGAGGGTATCTTATGCTCTCTGACCCGTATGACTTTGTTCGTGGTGCAAAATCAGTCAATGAACCACTTTATGAGGAATCGGTGCGAGCCGAGCTAAAAAAGCAAGGCTTTACCATATCAAAAAACACCAAAACCCCAAGCCACATCCCATGGAATCTCAGGCTGCACCGGCGGGCTGTCCTGCAATATAGGGTGGACTTGGTTGTGGGAAGATTGTGATCACAAAAGCACTGCTTCGCCTGTCTTGCCGTTTTTGATTTTTACCAGATCTGAAATCTGATAAACATAGATCAGGCCGTCGCCTACCTGGCCTGTCTTGCCGCCCTGCGATATTGCATCAAGTATCTTTTGCTCGTCGCGTTCTTTGCAAATTATCTCGATTTTTGTTTTTGGGATGATGGCACTCCTTTTGTAGGTCCCAGGTTTTCCAGCCTGTTGAATGTGTGAGATGCCGGACAGCTTGACCTCATACATCGAAAAGGTCGTAAAACCGATCTTTTCCAGCTGTTCTTTGACCTGTTCGAGTCTTGAACTTCGTACAATGGCCTCAATTTTGAGCATGTTATTTTGCTGTGATATATTACTAAAAAAGCTTGCAAATCAGGCTCTGATTTGGCCAAACTCTGACTTTCCCCCAATTCTTAAAAGATTGAATGCCGTATCATGTATCATGGAAGAAGAAATTAAACAGTGTGAGTGCCCACCAGGGTCAGAAAGTTATGTCAACGAGGACGGTATGGGCATCTGCCGTTCCTGCGGCGGCTGGATTCCGCCATAATCTCTATCTTCCGCCCTGAGCCAGTATGGCAATCAGAGTATTTGTTCCTCGGATGTGAGGCAGCCTGCGAATTTTTGTCATGATGTCGTCAAAGACGTCTTTAGAGTCTGCCTCCACTTTGACAAATATGTCAAAGACACCATATGTACCGCGCACCTCTTTAATCTGAGGGATTTCCATTAGCTTTTTTATTATTGATTCCTCGTAGCCTAAATCACACTGTATGAGAACATATGAGATTTCCATGCATTATGTTACTTTTTGTAGCTATTAAAAGTGTCAATCTCACCATAGAAATTGAGAAAAAGCTCATAATGCTGCCGGGGGACCAGTCACCAGATGAAAAACACATCATTTTTCCAGGTTATCCAAAAAAGGCGCTCCATTAGGTCGTTTTATGACAAACCAGTGGAGGGGCAAAAAATTCAAAAAATACTCAAAGCGGCCTGCCTGGGCCCTTCTGCAAGGGGACTGCAAAGCTTTAGAATCTATCTTGTCAAAGACAGGAAGAAAAAAGAAAAACTGGCCCATGCGGCTCATGAGCAACAGTATGTAAATGCACCCCTCCTTTTGGTATTTTGCACTCTGCCGGCAAAGATTAAGAAAATGATGGGTGTGCGTGGGGAAAACCTGCTTTCAGTTCAGGATGCCACAATTGCAGCAAGCTATGCCCAGCTGGCCGCCACCGCACTGGGGCTGTCAAGTGTATGGGTTGGAAATTTTAATGAAAAATCGACTCAAAAAATTCTCAAAACCAAGCTGCGTCCGGTAGCAATTATTCCCATCGGTTATCAAAAAAACGGCGCCGGACCAAAGAAGACCAAGAAAACGGGTGAGATAGTAAAATCAATTTAAAGTCTCAAACCATCATCTGACAATCATGATTGTGCATTTGGTATGGTGTGCGACCCTGAGCGTTACACTTCCAAGCAGCAATTCCTTGAATGCACCCAGGCCCCTGTTTCCCATTACTGTTAAATCATAATCATTGTTGTTGGCAAGTCCGATTATGGTTTTTGCAGGATCGCCAATATCTGACAATGTCCTGATGGAAATGTTATTTCTAGAAGCAATTTTTTCACACTGCTCAAGGATTTCATTGGCACCGGCTTTGAGATCTTCAACCAACTCAAAGGTAGCTGCAGAGTCGCCTCCAAATTCACATGAAACCACATGCACTACATCTAACTTTGAATCACATTTGCGAGCCAGATAAACGGCCCTTGCAAATGCTCTTTTTGCAGATCTGGAACCATCCACCGCAACCAGGATCTTGGTGAACAATCTTACTCGATTCTCTTGTAGATTGTCCTGAACTCCTGTGAAAGTGTGTATGCTATGTTCTGGAGGTGCGTTATCTCGATCATGCTTTGCTTGTCCCTTGTTATTTGTCGCAAAAGAGTCAGGCACTGGTGCATTTTGTTGTGATCATCTGGCTGGGAATCGTTTGGACCTTTTTTGTCCATCAGTACCTCCTTGAAGATGTCGCTAAAATCTATACAATACTTGAGAATTGTCTCCTGCCATTCTGGAGACGTAAGAGGTATCGACATTGCATTGGCCAGCTCCCTGAACTCGTTTTGCCTATCAAGTATCAGCATGTTGAGCGCAAGTCTTGCTCTTCTTTCCTCAAAATCCTTTAGGCGTTTTAACATGTTCATATGATACCAATAAAATTGAGATATTTAAGAAAAGCATCTGGGGCAAAGTCTTCCGTGCAGGAATCACCACTGATGTGCTAGAAAAGCCCGTGTTGATCAGCTGATGTCGATTTGGATAACAATCTTTTGAAAACCAGACTGCAGACCCTATGGTCTTTGGTCCGTTGATTCTTTGTCATCGAACCAACGTTTCTTTTCATTCGATTGCTATCCGACATATCTTCTGAGAAGTTGCCTATAAAGTGAGCCAGGAATTTTCTTAAAAAATTGTTGAAAAAGAAAGAATTTTTTCACATATGTAAATGTAGAGTGATAGGGTTCGTGTCCCCCTTTGACATTATCTATGGCACCCCATCTAATTTCGTGAAAAAACCTCGTTCATTATTGTTAATCCTTGCTCAATCTGTTCTTTTGTTATCACGAGGGGGGGAATCAATCTTATCGATTTTTTACCAGCTGGGAGTGTCAACAAATTCCTCTTGAATAACTCTCCTAGTGTTTTGTCTCTTCTTTCAGTTGAATCAAACTCTATTCCTATCATCAAGCCCAAACCCTGTACATGTGTAATGCCACGTTTGTTAGACATTTCCACAACTCCTCTTTTGAGAGTCGAGCCTCTTCTGGTAACATTTTCTAACAGTTTATCTCGTTTAATGACCTTGATAATGCGAGCACCAATAGCCATACTGATCCTATCACCACCTCCCCATGTGCTGGACAGAACTCCTCTTTGTAGTGGATCAAATCTCTTTTCATAAACCGCGGCGCCTACCTGTAATGCCTTTGCGACACTCATTATGTCTGGTTTAACACCAAAATGTTCAAACGCCCACCACTTTCCTGTGTGGCCAAGACCTGTCTGCACCTCATCTAAAATCAATGGAACAGAATACTTGTTTGCTAACCTTCTTAAGGTTTGAATGAATTGTTTGCTTGCTACATTATAACCTCCCTCACCTTGAATTATTTCGGTAATGATGAATGCGATCTTATTTTCTTTAAGTAATTTTTCTGCCGCATTAATCTCTGAGTCATTATCTGTTGTGCAAAACTTTATTCTTTTAACAGCAAACTCTGGAAAGTTTTGTTTATGTTCTGGTC
>SBBK01000077.1 GCA_005240025.1 archaeon | reverse complement strand
TTTCCCTTGAACTCTAGCGTAACAAAAGAGATCTTTTCGTTTTGCAAAACCTTGGCGGGAATCTCGCCGCCGTCAAGATAAAACCTGAGCTGGCCACGCGTTATGTTTTGCGGTATCTGTAGCTCGCCTATGTTGTCCTCAAGACTGCTTTCTATCTGCAGAACCAGTCTGCCGTTATCAAAATCTGCGCTCTGAATGTCGAAATTTGCAGTCGACCTTACCACAAATGTCTTGTCGTTGACTGTGAGATCAAAACTGTTGCTCATGCCGGTCCTGTCTGAAAGCGGCTCTGCAAAAACAGGAACTACCATCAGGGAAAAAACTAGTGCTAATAGAAACTTCAATTTATGCCGGGATGACTCGTTTTCTGAGTTCTTTGTCCTTTGAGATCCGCGGATGGGATGGATCAGCCAGTAATACCTCAAACCAATAATGGAATCCGTCCTTGTACAAAAAGTACGAGCCAAGCAATTTCAGGGTCTTGTACTTTTGTTGAGTTCTGTGTTCTGCTACCTGCTGCATGTTGACATCGGCCTTTATTCTGGTGACGCCAAGGTGCTTTGGCCTTCTGCCGGCTACAGGTCTTTGCCTTCTCATGCCGCCAGTTCCAACACGCGCTCTGATTACGACCATTCCCTGCTTTGCCTTGTAGCCGAGTCTTCGTGCCTTTTGTATCCGGCTTGGCTTGTCTATTCTCGTAAAGGCGGCCTCTTTTCTCCACTCTACGGCCCGCTTTCTTATCTCAGGCGAGTTTTCCTGCCATAATTTGAGCCATGTTGCGTCTTGGTGACTGAGCATTACCGCACCTATTTCAAGCCCCTTAATATCTTTTAAACCCTGTAAGCACGCGTCATAACAAATGTCCGCGAGTGTCAGAATTCACCTAGGTTTTTTCACTCGCAGGAATTCCTAACGGAACTCTGTGATTGATTCAGATTGGGGCCTCATAACGATATCGATTGCAACGCACAGATTAGTGCAAAACTAGGGAACATTTTTTTGTAGTCGGCCTCTGGCATGATCTATGAAAAAACAGGCCCTGGTTTTGTGTTTGGTGTTGTTTGCGGCTGCAATGCATGTGGCAGATGCGCAGACAGTCCAGATAACGACTGGCAAAAAAACATACAACTATGGCGACTATCTACAAATAACAATCTCCGTCTCGGAAGTGACTGAAAACACCGCAGTAATGCACATAATAGATGAGGCCGGAAAAAAGAGCACCGCCATTCCTGTAGTGATACAGAACCTCACGACGACGATAACTTCGCCAAACCAGTTCAACTCGGTAATATTTGGGGAAGGCAAATACACCATCGAAGTCCAGTATGCTGGAGCAAGTGCGTCTGCGGAGTTTGAGCTGGTCGATGCGGGGAACATAGTCTTGCCGTTTGGAAGCGACGTGGTTATCCAGCAGTGGGCAGGCGGGGCCATCTCTGACTATGGGTTGCTAAAATTTCTTGTGGACAAAAACACAGTCGCCCTGCCAGAGGGAAAATCGCTAAAGGAAAGCGTCAAAATCCCCTCTTGGTACAAGAAAAACGCCTCGTGGTGGTCTGAAAAGAAAATAACCGACGAGGAGTTTCTAGTCGGCCTTGGCTATCTGCTGAGCCAAAAAGTAATAGTTTTGTGAATCTAGGCTGATTTTTTCCTGCCGGCCCTTCCTATTGCCCAGAGGATCATCATGATAATAAACGCAATGACAAATGCCGCAACTATTGGTGCCACAAACTCAAAGGCAAGCCCACGCGATGGCTTTGATTCACCTTCGTCTAGTACACACACACCATCCTTCAGAATTGTTCCAGGACCGCAGCTCTCATCAAGTACACACACACCGTCCTTCAGAACTGTTCCGGGGCCACACTGTCTTTGAGGCTCTTCGGTTGTCTCCTCTGGCTCGGCCTCTTCTTGCGGCTCGGCCTCATCAAGTACACACACACCGTCCTTTAGAATAGTCCCAGGACCGCACTGTGGAGTCGGTTCTGTCTCTTCCGGAGTTTCCTCTGGGGCCTCTTCGGGGGTTTCTTCGGGGATTTCCTCTGGCACTTCTTCAGGAGTTCCTGGCTCTTCTTCCGGTGCCTCCTCTGCTTGGGTTCCGAACGCAGTTCCGATGATGTCTATTGACGAAGTACCGGAAGGCACTGTGATGGTAAGTGTTCTGGCAGTGTCTGTCGTTTCTTCTGTAAATTCTGCCTCATCAAAGTCTGCCAATACGACAAAACTTTCGTCGTCGCCGTTTGTCCTTGAATCAAAAAAGCTTCGCTCAAGTGTAATTTCTAATGTGGAAGAAACATCGGTAGTTGCAACAAAAACCGTAAGTGTGGAGGTGAGGACATCTGCTTCCATGCCGTCCACTGTGAGGCCTGTGGCGTCATAGCTTACCTCATAGTTGACGCCGTTGACCTCGACTGGTGCTGTTCCAGGCTCTGCAAACGCCAGATTCGGCAAGATCAGACTTGATACCAATAGCGCAAAAATCAGTGCCGGCTTCAATCTAGGTTAGACCTCGTAAAATCTGTATTTTATGCTTGCTTTTAGCTACCTTGACGGTGTTGCGC
>SBBK01000233.1 GCA_005240025.1 archaeon | reverse complement strand
GTTTGAGGATCATGCAAAGACTATTAAAAAGTCAATGAATGAATCTGGAAGGACAAAAGAAGAGCAGGAAAACTTCCAATATGCGCTTGACATTGATGTGTATTTTTCAGAAGACGCCGAAGAATCCTGGGCAAAAATGAAGGAGGCAGTCAAAGTAAGCTTGTTCAAGCCCGAAGTTTTGCGCGTTCATGGAATAAAACAGATAGAAGGATTCGATTTTAAGAAATACTTTACAGAATATTCCATGTCAAATCAGGATTGGATTGTAAAGATGAGAGAAGGAGCCACAACAATTCCAGACTCGGTTGCACGATCATCCGTAGCCGTTGGGACTCCAGATGATGTGATTCCAATCTTTGAGAGGTTTGTAAAAGCCGGGGTGAACCATTTTGTCATCAGGTTTTGGGGCTCGAATTATTTTGGCTCAATTGACAAGTTTGCCTCAAAGGTGATGCAACACCTGAGGCAAAAACACGGCTAAGATTTCGTTTTTTGCAAGACGCATGACAGAGCTTGATGAGGCAGAAGCCTTTGCCAGAGCAAAAGATGCAGATGTTGCCTTCTGCAGAGGGATCGTCTTTAGGCTCAAGTCCATCGGGGTTAACGACGAGCGGGTTTTGTGTACTGCGTTTTTGATGCAGGCGGGTCTTCCCTTTGATGAGATTTTTGCAAGATTTGGACGCGAGATTGCCACCATGGTTGTTTCCATTACAAAGGATCGTACCGTACCAAGGCAGATACAGGAAAAACAATACGTACGACAGCTACAAGACGCATCCTGGGAATCTGCCCTGGTCAAGCTCTGCGAGATATCGGCATACCTGAAGGTCATAAAGGAGGCCGAGCTTTCAAAGGCAAAGAGGGGTAAAATGCTCAAACAAAACATATACTATCTCAATGTCTTAAAGAGAAAGATTGTAGAAAACAGGGCCAAGACACCCGGAATAGAAAAATTGTTGGAGGGGGCAAATGAGACCATTTGTTTTTTTAAACACAGGCCAATCCAGTTTTAATTCAAAAAATACAGACTCAGATATCACATTTTGTTAGCAATTCCATCTTAAATGAGGACAGTTCCCCCAAGATCACATGAAGGGCGATGTTTTGCTACAAAACGTGCAGGTTCTTGGTTTTGTGCCGGCAACTGCGGGCCGAAATGTAAAGGAGGACAAGAAGAAGATTCGCCAGGCGGTGGAGACAAAGCTTGGGAAAAACATCACAAACGTAAGAAACCGGTGTGCCGGAAAACCGCTCTCAATTAACGTGACTTTTTTCCTGCAAAAAGACTCGGCGCATGCAAAAAAAGATCTCGACGGACTCTCCAACGTCCTGCTTGATGTTCTTGCAAAGGAAATGAGTGCTGGCAAGGAGGCAGGCCTCGACATCATAAGTGACGATAGCATTTACCGATTTGTGTTCGAAAAAAAAATTGTAGACAGCCAGGAAAGCGAAGGGCTTGCATTTACCATTTACGAATGGTCGCAATCATAACCTTTTGAATGCGGTCACAGTTGTACTTAATTAGGCGCACGTGTGATTTTTCTTATGCAATTGCTGGGAAGATTGGAGATAAAGTCAAAACAAAGGATTGCCAATTTTCTCAATGAAGAGCATGTTGGAAGGATATGCTCAATTGACAAAGACGGGTACCCGCAGGCAATTCCGATGAATTTTGTCTTTCTAAATGATTCCATATACATGCATTCCCACACAAAGGGAGAAAAACTCGACAACATCAGAGCAAACTCCAAAGTCGGCTTTGAGGTTGACAGAGAGCTGGAATTTTTGCCATCGTATTTCACCCATCCGACCGATGCTGCGCAGGCAGATACGCTGTATATTTCAGTGGTAATCAAGGGAACTGCTGCCATCATAGAAGACAGAGTCGAGAAAGCAATGGCCCTCAACGGTCTGATGGAAAAATATCAGCCAGAAGGCAGATATGAAAAGGTCATGCCTTCCACGGATGCAGTGGATGGAGTAGCCATAATCAAAGTAACCCCCATCACAATGCGGGGAAAATACAAGATAGGACAACACATGGACAGAACAACCAGGACAGACATGGCAAGAAAGATACTCAAACACAACTCAGAGACGTGTAGAAAAACACTGCAGGTAATGGGTTTTGAAATTCGCGGAAATGAGCCGGTGTTGATCGAAGACCCAGACTGGTAACGTCCTGCCATTGCTTTAAATTTCGACAGATGTGATCCCGGGCTATTGCAAATACAGGCATTTCAGCTAGTATCCGAGTTTGAGCCAACAGGAGATCAACCACAGGCAGTGGCCAAGCTTGCAGACGGTGTCAGGAATAACAGAATCCAAACACTTCTTGGCGTCACGGGAAGTGGCAAGACATTTACGGTTGCAAGTGTGATAGCAAAAACCGGCAAAAATACACTTATGATTTCGCACAACAAAACCTTGGCTGCCCAGCTGTATTCTGAACTAAAACAGTTTTTCCCAAAAAACAATGTTGGATATTTCGTTAGCTACTATGATTATTACCAGCCAGAAAGCTACATACCTCAAACTGACACATATATAGAAAAAGATACAGAAATCAACGAAAAAATTGAAAAAATGCGTCTTGAGGCTACTGCGATGCTCTTATCGGGGGAGCCAACCATCATTGTGGCAACCGTTTCTTGCATCTATTCTCTTGGCTCCCCGAGAGATTGGGAAGACATGGCCATCACAATTACTACCGGCAAGCCCCAGTCCCGCACTGAGTTGATAAAAAGACTTGTCAATGCAAGATACGAGCGCAATGACACAGGACTGGTGCCTGGCAGCTTTAGGGTCAAAGGCGACACAATAGATGCCATTCCAGCATATTCCGACAACATAGTCAGGATTTCACTTTTTGGAGATGAAGTAGAGAAAATTTCAGTCCTGGATCATGTTTCATTAAAGGAGATCCGCACGCTGAATTCAATCAAGATATTTCCCGCAAAACACTATCTTGTAGCGCAGGATGTCAGGGCACGGGCAGTCAGGTCAATCAGAGAGGAGTTGAAAAAAAGACTTGCAGAGTTGAATGAGCTTGAGAGACAGAGACTCGAGATGAGAACCAAATTCGATCTTGAGATGATTGAAGAGCTTGGATATTGTTCTGGAATCGAAAACTATTCTCGACACTTTGATGGACGAAAGCCGGGGCAGAAGGCATTTTGCCTTCTGGATTTTTTTGGAGACGATTTTTTGCTAGTGATAGACGAATCGCATGTAACCATTCCCCAGCTTCACGGGATGTATGGTGGAGACCACACGAGGAAAAAGGCCCTGATAGACTACGGGTTCAGGCTGCCAAGTGCGTTTGACAACAGACCACTAAAATTTGATGAGTTTGAACAGTACATAAAAAACTGTATTTTTGTGTCCGCCACGCCATCAGAGTATGAGAAAAAGAAATCATCCCGGATTGCAGAGCAGCTAGTCAGACCCACTGGACTTGTAGACCCCGTAATCCAGATACGACCGACGAAAAATCAGATGGACGATCTTATTTCAGAAATACAAAAAAGAGTGAAAAAGAACCAGCGGGTTCTTGTCACGACACTGACCAAGAGAATGGCCGAAGACCTGGCAGACTACCTCTCAAAACAGGACGTAAGGGTGCGATACATGCACTCAGAGATAGAAGGCCTCCAGCGAACCGAGTTGATAAGGCAGCTCAGACTTGGCGACTTTGATGTTCTTGTTGGGATCAATCTTCTCAGAGAGGGGCTCGACATACCCGAAGTTTCCCTCGTAGCTATTCTGGACGCAGACAAAGAGGGGTTTTTGCGCAACTACACCAGCCTCATCCAAACCTTTGGGCGTGCCGCCAGAAATGCCGATGGTACAGTCATTCTTTATGCCGACACCATAACAAGGTCAATGAAAGAAGCAATCGGAGAGACAGACCGTAGAAGAAAAAGACAGCTAGAGTTCAACAAGACACATGGCATAATACCACGTACAATAATAAAATCGATTCCGGCACAGGTAGCTGTACTTGACAACATTAAAAACAAGACCGAGTATGACCTCAGATGCGATTCGATTGAGATTGAGGCGCAAATGAAAAAATATGCCGAAGAGTTAGATTTTGAGAAGGCAATTGAGTGCAGGGACAGACTACGAAGAGTTCAGATAGAGTTGGAAAAGAAATATGAGCAATAAGCTAAAAATGTAATGTTTTTCACAGGGATATTTTGATTGATGAGGCATAAATTGAGCTAAAAATTGAATTGAGCACATTAAAAATTAGATTCAAATGAATTATTTGCCAGTACAAAAATTGAAGCTCCCATTAGTTTTACAATTGTATCGAACATTGATCAAACCACTTTATTAGATACAATCGTGGTGGTAAGACGTTGCTGGTATTAGTACATCAAGATGATTTTTTACCAACATATAGTAAACTCAAAGTAGACGCGCACAAAAATAAAGCCATGTTAGAAGCAATTGAGAATGTGAAACGCCAATTAGAAAACTCGAATCTGCCAATAGGTGCACATCATAAGAGAGGCAGCATTCCAAAATATTACATTATCAAGTATAATCTTCAATCCCTGTATCATTTTGATATGCCTGATGGTCATCGTTTAATGTATACAATAAGAAAATCACTGCCAGAGGGCAAAGAAGCACTTTTCTTAGAATTGTTGACCATGATGAGTATAACAAGCGATTTGGGTATTTTAAGAAAAAATCTCACTAATATACACTATACGAGAACGTTATATACTAATAAGTGCATAACTAAACAATATGTCAACGGCATCTAAAGCAAAAACAATGAAAGGTTCACCCTCAACTATCAAACGTGATGAGTTTTTACAAACTCTAATTGGAGGAAAAAAAAGCAAACTGGGTAAATTAGTAAAAGAACTTGTAGTGAAAAACAACCCTACGCTGAACAGCATGCTTAAAGTCGAACAACTCTTCAAAGAACATATTGAATTTAATTCCAGAGCCCACTTATTACGCGAATTAAAAGGAAGTATGAAAGCGCCTATTCTCAATACGATAATTGCTCGTCTAGTATGCGAGGATAAACTAGTCATTAATGGTGATCATTCTTTAACATGGATCGATGCCGAAGGAAATGAAAAATTAAATGCTCAATTCCGCAAAGCCAAACCAATTTAATAAACTTCAAAAAAACTTGTTCTGAATGAGACTTTCAGAAGGAATCGATAAGCTAAAGATTCGTGGCGCAAGACACCACAACCTAAAAAACTTGAATTTGGACATTCCAAAAAACAAGCTTGTAGTGATTTCAGGGCTGTCCGGCTCTGGCAAATCCACTCTGGCATTTGATACCATTTATGCCGAAGGCCAGCGAAGATACGTCGAATCATTATCCGCATATGCCAGACAGTTTTTAGAAATGATGGACAAGCCAGATGTGGATTCCATAGAAGGACTGTCACCTGCAATATCAATCCAGCAAAAAACAACATCAAAAAACCCGCGTTCCACAGTAGGAACCACCACAGAAATCTACGACTATCTGAGATTGCTCTATGCCAGAATAGGAATTCCCCACTGTCCAAAGTGTGGCAGAAAGATCTCAAACCAGTCCATAGAATCAATCTGCGAATCGATCTTCAAGGATTTTGACGAAAGGCAGGTTTTAGTTTTGGCCCCGCTAATTCAGAGAAAAAAAGGCACTTATGAAAAACTCTTCGAGCAGATCAAAAAAGATGGCTATTCGCGTGCCCGTATAGACGACCAGGTCGTAGTTTTAGAAGATGAGACCCCTGCCCTTGACAGGCAAAAATGGCACAGTATTGAGATTGTAGTGGATAGGCTCAGGGCCACCAAGGCCGAAAAAAGCAGGTTATTTGAGGCAATTCAGGGCGCCCTCAAGGCTGCCAAAGGCACAGTCCTCATAGCAGCAGAAAAAGACGAAAAAATCTTTTCACAAAACAACGCATGCCCATACTGCGGAATAACGATTGGTGAAATTGAGCCAAGAACATTTTCGTTCAACTCACCGTTTGGTTCATGTAAGGAGTGCCATGGTCTTGGTCTTAAAATGGAGTTTGATGCGGATCTTGTGATACCTGACAAAACAAAATCAATTTTAGATGGTGCAATTGTTCCATGGAGCGGCAGGTTTTCCTCATTTAGAAAACAAGAGTTACGCTCAGTAGGCAAAAAATTTGGTTTTGATCTTTTAACTCCAATCAACAAAATAAAACCCGAACACCTCAAAATAATATTAGAAGGCACTGACCAGTTGATTCATTTCCAGTATGAATCTCAAACCACGGATTCATCATGGCAATATACAAACTCCTTTGAAGGAGTCCTGAATAATTTGCATCGAGCAGTCATGGGAACAGATTCTGAATCAAAACGCGAATGGCTCAAGCAGTTCATGCGCGACATACCATGTAGTGCGTGTGGTGGAAAAAAGCTCAAACCAGAGGCCCTGGCAGTAAAGGTAAATGGAATTGGCATAAGCAAGGTTTGCGACCTCTCGGTTGACGAGTGTTATGATTTCTTTAAAAACATAGACCTGACAGAAACCGAGCGCTACATTGCCAGAGATGTTTTAAAGGAAATAACAGAGAGACTCGAATTTCTAAAAAATGTAGGGCTAAACTACCTTACGCTAAACAGGCAAAGTTCTACACTGTCTGGAGGCGAATCGCAACGAATCAGACTTGCCACGCAGATTGGCTCAAATCTGACCGGTGTCCTGTATGTGCTTGACGAGCCCACAATAGGCCTGCACCAACGGGACAATCTGCGCCTCATCAAGACCCTTGTCAGGTTGCGTGACCTTGGAAACACGATAATTGTAGTGGAGCATGACGAAGAGGTCATCAAAAGCTCCGACTGGATAGTAGATTTGGGGCCCGGTGCTGGCATCCATGGCGGAAACGTGGTCTTCGAGGG
>SBBK01000112.1 GCA_005240025.1 archaeon | reverse complement strand
TGTTCCATCAAGCCTCACAAGCGTTAATCTAAGACTCCAAGACCTTTTAAGTTAATAAAATTAATTTTCGGTCGTTGAAAATCATTTTCATTTCTCCACGTTATGAGGGAGGAATAGGAGGACACGCATTTAGGGTAGCAGAAAAGCTGCGAGAATATGGTTACGATATCAAATTAATGCATGTTCCACACGTGCCGATAAAAAACATCAAAAATCCAAGCTTTGCCCTTTTTGGAGCAACCAAGGCATTGCTTGACAAAGAAAAATATGATGTGGCCCATGCGTGGAATGTACCTTCTGCATTTGTAATGAAGTTCATCAAAGCAAAGAAAAAGGTGCTCTCGGTACACGGAATTTATTCTGATCAGGTTGGGGCATTACACTCAAAGACAACAAGTGAAATGGTAAATCTTGCAGAGTCCAAGGTTCTAAAATTTGCCGATGTTCTTACTACAGATTCGAAGCTGGTGCAAAAAACCTACAAGGAAAAATACGGCTTGGAGTTTGTTTACTTGCCAGCGCCGCTTGACACAAAAAAATTCGACGATCTGCCTGATGTCAGCAAGGTAAAAGACCAAGTTGCATACGTGGGCCGTGACAGCTATGAAAAGGGAATAGACATTCTCAAGAAAATTGAGCCCAAGATAGGGGGGAGAGTAGTCTACTGTACAAATCTGCCTTGGAGGGATGCAATGACTGTACTCAAAAAGTCCGCAATACTTGTAGTTCCATCAAGAATGGAAAGTCTGCCCCAGACAATAAAGGAGGCGCTTTACCTCAAGGTCCCGATAATAGCAACTAAGGTTGGCGACATTCCACTAATTATAAAAAACGATGAAACCGGAATTCTAGTACCACCAAATGAGCCACAACAGTTGCTTGATGCAATAAATTCACTGCTGCAACAAAAAGAAAAGGCATCAAGACTTGCTGAGGCAGGGTACGATTTTATTATAAAAAACATGACGTGGGAAGTATTGTTACCCAAGTACGTTGCTTTCTACGAAAAACTAGTAAGCCTATAGCGGGAAAAATCTCCGCAAGCCGTCATTTAAGCTAGTTTGATATTGCCATCCAAGCAGGTTTTTCGAAAGTGTCGTGTCTGCCTGACTTGACTGCACATCGCCTTCTAGGGGCTCTTCGTGCATTGGTTTTACAGATAATCCTGAAAACTCAATGAGGACCTGGGCAAGCTTCTGTATTGATGTTGTCAGGCCAGTTCCAACATTGAAAAAGCCATTCTTCACATCACTCTTCATAGCAGCAATGTTTGCCTTGGCAACGTCTTCCACAAACACAAAGTCTCGCACTTGGCTGCCATCTCCAAAAATTATTGGAGGCTCTTTTTCTCTGAGCCTCTCTATGAACTTTGTTATCACGCCGGCATATGAGCCAGTTTGCCCAATCCCGTACACATTAAAGTAACGGAGTCCGATGATTGAAACACCATCTTTGTATTTTTCTGCCAAAAACTCGTCTTCCAGTTTGGTCCTGCCGTATGGATTAATCGGATTTCGATCAGCAGATTCCTCGATTGGAATGCTTTTTGGATTTCCGTACACACTTGAGCTGCTCGCATAAACTACCTTCAACCCGAATTCCTTGGCAATTCTGAACACGTTTTCAGTACCTACAACATTGACTTGGTGATACTCGTCTTGCCTTGTAAATGATTCTTGGACATCGGTAAGGGCTGCTTCGTGAAAAACCCCATCGGCGCCTTTCAACAGTTTTTTAAGTCCATCAAAATCACGTATGTCTATTTTATGAAATGTAACGTCATCAATGACGGACGATATGTTATCTAGTTTGCCCCTGTAAAGACTGTCGATTACAACCACATCATATCTATCTTTGATAAGCTGCTTTACCAAATAACTACCAATAAAACCCGCACCGCCGGTAACAACAAATTTCATGCAACAACATCGCTGTGGCTTCGTTTTAAGTCTTGTCTGGCAACCAATCTGATAGCTAGACAAAACTAAATAAAGAATCGTACGCGAACATCAAACTAGACTTATGACTAAAATCATGGAAATGAATTCAACCGAACTTGTACGATCAATTCAAGCTGGTAATCTCAAGGTTTGCGTCATTGGCATTGGCAGGATAGGACTCCCAACAGCGTTGTCATTTGCAAATTCCGGTCTTCCAACAATCGGGATCGACATCAATACTCAACTGGTATCCTCCATAAACTCAAAAATATTTCCACTCAAAGACGAACCTGGTTATGACACAATCTTTGAGAATGTACACAAAGAAAAAAAATTCGTTGCGACAACAAAAATTGAGGAAGGCGTTCCGTTCTCAGACGTCATACTGCTATCACTCCCAACACCAATGGACAAAGACAATGTTCCAGATTATACTGCATTAAAATCGGTAGGAAGACAGCTCCACGACCTTCTGACCCCGGGATCACTAGTCATAGTTGAAAGTACAATAGAGCCAGGGTTTGTAGAAAACGAGCTAATTCAAATCATAGAAGGAAATGATGGCAGACTAAAGGCAGGAAAAAACTTTGGCATAGGTGTATGTCCTGAGACTGCCAATCCGGGCCAAATCCTGAACGACTTTGAAAGACTTCCAAGACTTGTTGGCGCAATAGATGACAAAACAGCAAACATTATTACAAAAATTTACAGACATGTTTTTACAGTAGATCTAATTCCAATGCCTGATTGCAAAACAGCAAACGCAGTAAAGCTAACCACAAACGTCTTTCGCGATATCAATATTGCCTTTGTTAACGAGCTTGCGATTTTGTTTGAGAAAATAGGCGTAGACATAATGAAAGTGCTAGAAGCTGCAAAAACCAAGTATAACTTTCAAGTTCATTATCCCGGAGCGGGAGTAGGGGGGCCATGCCTGCCAGTAAACTCCTACCAAATGTTAAACCTTGCAAAGAAAGTAGACAGTAATCTACTTAGAATTGTAAAGGCCGGACGCCAGGTGAACGAATCTATGCCTGATCATGTACTGAGTCTTCTAAATGATGGCTTTGTGGAAGCGGGCAAAGACATCACAAATTCCAACGTCTTAATTCTTGGTATTTCATACAAACCAGACGTAAAAGATGCTCAACTAACTCCAGCCGAGGACATAATCGACAAGCTGAAGGAACTAAAGGCCAATGTGAAAATCTACGATCCATATTTCAAATCCACTGAAATGTTTGGAATAAAAACAGAAAATAACCTGGTAGACGCATTAACAGACACAGACGCCGTAGTTGTGGTAACGGCACA
>SBBK01000123.1 GCA_005240025.1 archaeon | reverse complement strand
GGTCCAGCAGGCTCTAACTAGGCTTCTGGGGCGCACGCGGAGAGGCATACGCATATTTGCAGACATAAGTGTCATTGCCGGTTTTGTGATGATGGGATTTGGTTTTTGGTTTTTAATAGATAACATTACCAAGTTTTTTGAGAGGCCTGCAGAGTTTGCAGAGCTCACCGTTTTGATACCTGGCGTTACGCTTACTTCTGCGTCTGCAATACTGTATTTTCTTCTTTCAATTCCAATTGTTCTGGTAATACATGAGGGTGCACATGGGATTGTTGCTACGCTTGAAAAAATACGGATCAAGACTGGTGGCTTTGCTATTTTCATAGCAATGTTTGCAGGTTTTGTGGAACCAGATGATGAGGAGTTCAACAAGGCAAAAAAGATCTCAAAACTCCGAGTCATTGGTGCTGGCGCTACCTCAAATGTCATCTTTGCGTTGGCGCTGGGGGCAGTACTTTTGACAAACCCCCTCTTTGCAATCATTGTTCCAGAACCGCTCAAGAGCAGCTTCTATGAGATACCACGGGGTGTCACTGTCCTTTCAATCATGTCCGGGACAGGTGCGGAAAAGGCAGGACTGCAACCAAACGACATAATCACTTCAATTAATGATATCCAGATAGTCACACCTATTGATTTTACAAAGGTAAAGCTTGCCCCTGGAGATACAGCGCTAGTTACGGCCCTCAGGGATGGGCAGAGGTTGCAGTTTTCCATAGAGATCACACCATCCCCCGATGATCCCGAAAAAGGACTCATTGGAATAATTCGAGACAACTCGATTTCATACAAGCCTGTTTACAACTTTATAGAGTGGAGTAGCCCTGAGCTGTCGATGTTTTTGTTGTGGCTTTGGATGATCTCGTTTTTCATTGGGATTATCAACATGCTCCCCCTCCCCATATTGGATGGTGGAAAGTTCATCCATAGCATAATAGACAAGAAACTCTCCGACATTGCAGTAAACAGGACCATGTGGGCGATCTATGCATTTACCTTCGCTCTTTTTGGGCTAAACATAGCCCTGTCGTACCTCAAATCAGGCTGGTTCACAATTTAGTCCCTGTTTTGCAATCGTTAAATTTGGGCCTTGATGACTAGAGCCATGAACTGCGACAGGTGCCAGAATACAGCTGTCTATTCCAGAAGATATTCGGGTGAAAACCTTTGTTCCGAATGCTTCTCGGACTCGATTGTAAGAAAGACTGCAAAAACCATTTCAAAATACGGCATGATACAAAATGGCCAACGCGTCTGCGTTGCGGTATCAGGTGGGAAGGACTCTCTTGCCATTTTGGACGTATTATCCAAAATGTCAAGGAATCATAATTTTAGCATACATGCAGTAACAATTGATGAAGGCATTCACGGATACAGAGACGAAGCGTTAGGGATTGTAAAAAATTTCTGTGCGGATCGCCGCATAGTCCACAGTGTTTATTCGTACAAGGAACTCTACGATCTTACTCTGGACGAGTCCTTAAAGTTGCATGAAGAAGACAGGCTTTCTTCTTGTTCAATATGTGGCATTCTAAGGAGACGGGCAATAGATCATGCTGCAAAGAAGATTGGCTCCGATGTAATTGTCACTGGTCACAACATGGACGATGTATTGCAGACGTTTATCATAAATGTGCTTTCTGGGGATACCAACAAAATCGGCTGGCAGGATCCAGCCGCCCCGGGTAACACGCTACGAAGGGTAAAGCCATTTTGTGAAATTTACGAGTCTGAGATTGTGTTTTATGCATTTACCAACAATTTGCCTTTTCAGACAGAACCGTGTCCTCACATGAATGAGGGAATGCGCACAGAGATACGCCAGTTTTTAAACACGCTGGAAGGCAAGCGCAGTGGGATAAAAAACAGCATGTACAGATCAATTTTGAAGATTTCCCAAGTAATGCGAGAATCAAACTACAAGCAGAGGGTCAGATGTGCAAACTGTGGAGCAGAGTGTACTGGCAGGGTTTGCTCTGTGTGCAAGATGCTACTCGATCTGAGGCAGTGAACCGATTCTGTTGCATTAGCGGGGCCGAGTTATCCATCAGGTGCCGCCTCAATCAACAGAACCCAGTGAACCCAATCCAAATATAATATGAGGTTGTAATAGGGCTTGGTAGTAGGTAGGATCGGGGCGCTAGCCGTGCCCTTCTCTGAAACCGGCTCTATGCAGAGGTCAGTAACTGCTGGATAAATCTCCAGATGGATGATTCCCGCTTGATGTACTGAAATGAAATCACGCCGAAGCGGGTGGATGCAGGTCCGAGATTGTCCGAAGGGATGGCTCTTTGGATCGAATTGCCGAAATGGATGAGGTCCGGGAGGGAGCAATCCTAAGGCAAAGTACCCACGCTACTTCGTCAACGTGGCGGATCTTGTGCATCTTGAGATGGGGTTACCTGTCTGGACCGGAACCGGCAGGTCTACTACCACTAATTCTTAAAAAACATTAGTTTTGAAAATGACAGAGCGTTACTAAAGCACGGCCAAGATTTTGATGAGATCAAAAGATACTGGCTCCGTTAGTACAAAACTTCAAATTTTGCAAATTCGCTCTTGTATTTTTCGTTTCTTATTTCAATGTCCTCAACCCTAGCATTTGCTGGGCCTGCATGACACCACTCGACCACGCCGCTTACGTTGATGTCTTCGCCTTCTAAAACTGCCTCAACCCTACCGTCCTTGAGATTTCGAACCCATCCCGATACATGATTTTTTTTCGCAGTCACCTTCATTGCTTGTCGAAAGAAGACCCCCTGAACTTTGCCTTTGATAAAAAGATGTACCCGCTGCTTGGTCATTTAGAAAAGATTCTTGTCTTGGTATTAATCAATTTTAGGGTCTATGGTTTAGACTCTATCTTTTACTCTAGCTCGTCCTGTCTTTCTTGCAGCAATGCTGCCAACTTTGGCACCGGGCGGTGCATTTCTTGAAACAGTTCCACTGCCACCCATGTGTTGGTGTCTTCCTCCACCATGCGGATGAACATATGCTGCTTGTGCAACTCCTCTAACTATCGGATATTTGCGTCCCTTTGATCTGTATCTGCGCCATTTGTTTCCCGCATTAAGAAAAGGTCGATCTCCTGTTCCTCCCCCTGCCAGTACACCAACCATTGCCCTGTTTTTTGCATTTATTGTGGTAAAACTGCCAGAAGGGAGTTTTATTGTAACGCCATCGGTACCGTGCGAGAATACAGTTGCCGAGCTACCTGCCGTTTTTGCTATCGAACCACCGTCACCAAAGTGCTTTTCTATGTTGCAGACAGTTGTGCCATCTGGGATATTTTGAATGCTAATTACATTGCCGTCAGCAATACCCGCGTTTAGGCCAAACTTGATTGTTGAGCCAATTTTAGTTCCCAGAACAGCTGGCACAAAAGATACAGAGCCATTCTCAAATCGCACTTTGGAAAGTGGAGCGTCTCTTCCCCTTTCATGGACAAGATCTATTACAGTGCCTGTATGATCCTCGGCCAGGTCAAAATATGGGTATTTTGCAGGAGCCAACTTGCCTGTATAGGTTGCCCTAAACTGCTTTCCTCCCCGTCCACGCCTTCTAACTAGCGGTCGTTTACCCATTTTTGGTGATGTCTTTGGATTGAGATTTTAAGCTTTGTTTTGGAATGTTCTGGATTTACGATTTTCCTGCATGGTTTACAAGTCAGTAGTGTTCGTATGGATGAAAAACGCCAAAGATATAAAAAATACGCTGCAATGTTAGAACTATGAGCCAAAGCGCACTTTCTCTCAAGGTACTTGAGGCGTATACAAGGGATGTTGGCCGTGGAGTGGCTCGAATCGATTATGATTCCATGGACACATTGAATGCATCCACAGGTGACGTAGTAGAGATCAAGGGAAAGCGTAGAACTGTTGCAAAATGCCTGCCATTGTATCCGTCGGACGAGGGAAAGGGAATAATCAGGATAGATGGGCTTGGCAGAAACAACGCAGGAATAGCAATTGGAGATACGATAAGTGTTAGAAAGATCAAGGCAGTTGCCGCAGAAAAGGTAGTTGTTGCTCCCCTTGAGGCAATACCGCCAATCGATGAGCGCTATCTGGCAGATGCTCTTGAAAGCGTTCCTTTGATCAAAGGCGACAACGTCATGGTTCCGTACTTTGGAGGAAGGCTGACATTTCAGGTGATTGGTGTAACACCTGCAGCAGATGCGGTTCTTGTAACTCAAAAAACAGTATTTCACATAGCAGAAAAGGGCGAGACCCTAAGGGGGGTTCCTCAGGTAACGTATGAAGACATTGGTGGCCTCACAGACGAAATCAAAAAAGTGAGGGAAATGATCGAACTTCCATTAAGGCACCCGGAGATCTTTGAAAAACTTGGTGTTGAGGCTCCCAAGGGAGTGTTGTTGTACGGACCGCCGGGGACAGGTAAGACCTTGCTTGCAAAAGCAGTGGCCAATGAGAGTAACGCACATTTTATCAGCATATCAGGACCGGAAATAATGAGCAAGTTTTATGGAGAAAGTGAGGCACGATTACGAGAGATATTCAAAGAAGCAAGAGAAAAGTCACCGTCAATAATTTTTGTAGATGAGATAGATTCGATTGCCCCAAAAAGGGAAGAAGTAACAGGTGAGGTAGAGCGAAGGGTTGTTTCACAGATGCTTTCACTCATGGATGGGCTGGAAGCCAGGGGCAAGGTTATAGTTATCGCAGCAACAAACAGGCCAAACGCAATCGATCCTGCCCTACGAAGACCGGGCAGATTTGATAGAGAAATTGAAATCAAAGTGCCTGATAAAAAGGGACGAAAAGACATTCTAAACATACACACGAGGAACATGCCACTTATCACAGACGAGAATGATAGTGGTTACACCGATTTGGATAAAATTGCTTCAGTAAGCCACGGCTATGTTGGGGCGGATCTGGAATATCTCTGCAAAGAAGCAGCCATGAAATGCCTCAGGAGATTATTGCCTGAACTGAATCTAGAAGATGAAAAGATCCCGCCAGAAACACTGGACAAACTCATTGTAATCAATGATGACTTTCAAAAAGCCCTCATCGAGATCACGCCATCTGGGATGCGTGAGG
>SBBK01000156.1 GCA_005240025.1 archaeon | reverse complement strand
TTTCTGATGCGCCAAGTTTGTTGATTATTGCGATCGTGGACTCGTCATCAACATCGGTAACTATTCTTATTTGGCCCCCGTTATTTTTGCAAATTTTGATCTTTTCTGGAATGGATGTGTGGTACATTCGCAAAAGATCCTTTCCTGTAGTTACAATGTAGGTTATAGAGCCCGAGTCTTGGAGCAGCTTTCCGACTCGAGAGTAAATGTTGTGCCTACCTTGGATTACAGAAACTGAGGCAGTCTCAATTGGCCGCTGCTTTCTTGTGATGTCTTTGAGATCGCAAGAGAGCTTGTCTGCAAGTTTTTTCATAGTTACAAACTCGTTTTCTTTTCTTTGAATCATGTTGAAGAACGCTTCCTTTGGTTCCACAGGTGTGCAAATAATTGGGTTGCTCATACTGGTCGTCAGCAGGCCCATGTTCCGCAGTTTCTCTAGCGAGCGGTACGCCTTGCCCCGTTCTATGTCAAGTCTTGCGGCGAGGGTTCCCACCGAAACCGGTCCCGTCTGCAAAAGTCCCATGTACATCGTGACATCAATTTCGTCCAGATCGAAATGTTCAAGCATCGTAAAGAGGTCGTTTTTGTCAGCCAACGTGCTAGTCATTATTACAGATCCGGTATATTAGCTTGTATTATTTGGATTAACTTTCTTGTCAAATTTTCTGTCATGCCGGAGTCGGTCTGGCCTGTTCTTTTATTGATGCAAGCATCTCAAGTAGACCCTCAGTTCCTTTGGTGTCATCTGCATCTACAAGGTTAATGTGGCCAAGCTTTCTTTGTGGCTTTGATTCAGTTTTTCCGTACATTTTCAGATACGTGTTTTCGGCTGCAATGTGCGGCATCTTGTATCTGCCCTGAAAACCAGACGGTCCTAAAATGTTGTACATTACGGTGTGGTGCAAAAGACCAGTATTGCCAAGGTCCAGTCCAAGTATTGCACGCAGATGTTGCTCAAACTGCGATGTCGCACTTGACTGCAAGGTGTGGTGGCCAGAGTTGTGTACCCGTGGTGCAATTTCGTTGATCAGTATTTTGTCGTCAGGCGTTACGAACATTTCTATCCCAAACACTCCAGCACCATGCAGAACCGCCATTGTTTTGTGTGCTATTTTTTCCGCGTCTTTTGCAACCTGTGACGGTACCCTCGCAGGCGCGATTGTTATCTTCAAAATATTGTCTTCGTGGATGTTTTCCACGACAGGATATGTTGCAATTTGTCCACGCGTATTTCGTGCGGCAATTACCGAGACCTCCATCCTAAAATCAACAAATCTCTCCAGCATCAGAGGTTTTCCAGCAAAACTCTCATATGCATTTTCCAGCTCAGTACTGGCTTTGAGTTTATAATTGCCTCTGCCGTCATATGCATCCCTTCTGGCTTTTAGAAGTGCGGGATATCCAAAATCTGAAATCTTGTGTTTTAGATCATCCAGTGATTCTATTAAAGCAAAATCTGTAACTGGCAGGTCACTTTCCCTGAGGAATGATTTTTGTAAATACTTGTCTTGAATGGTTCGAAGTGTCTCCGGGGACGGATTGATTGCGGTTTTTGATTCCGCCATCTTCAGAACGCTGCTGTCGCCGGACTCTATCTCGTATGTCAGAATGTCGACTCTAGAGGCAAGATCCAGTATTGCATCCTTGTCCTTAAAATCTGCAAGGATCTGTTCTGCGCCCGCCTTGGCCGCCGGGCATTCTTTTGTGGGGTCCAGCACTATTACCTTTGATATGTGCTGGGGCATTGTTTTTGCAGCCTCGGTAAGCATCATTCCAAGCTGCCCGCCGCCAATTATACCCAATATCTGTGCCAACAATACCTCCACCAAAATATGCATTAAAAATTGTTATCTGAATTTGAAGGCGATTCACCACGATATCATTAAAAATGACGTGGCCACACCAAATCCATGTCATCAAAACATCTTGTAGGTATAATTATGGGGTCCAGTTCCGACAGCAAAATAATGCACGGAGCTGCCAAGGTACTGGACGATTTTGGTGTTTCTCATGAAGATCAAATTGTTTCGGCACACCGCACTCCCACCAGACTTGAGCAATATGCCAAATATGCGGAAAAAAATTCCTTCCGAGTCATAATAGCCGGTGCTGGCGGTTCTGCCCATCTCCCGGGGATGATTGCAGCCCACACAATCATTCCAGTGATAGGTGTGCCAATCATGGTATACAATGACAGGTCGGAAAAAAAATCAGAGAGTTTCAAGTTTTCAGCATTTGGAGGCATGGACTCCTTACTTTCGATTGTAGAAATGCCAAATGGTTCCCCGGTTGCAACCGTCGGAATCAATAAAGCGGCAAACGCAGGACTGTATGCGATAAAAATCCTTGCAAACGAGTTTCCCCAACTAAAGTCAAAACTAAAAAAATTCAAACAAAAACAACACGTCTCCGTAGTTGACGAATCAGATCAAATGAAAAAATCAGGCCTAGTCAAGTTTGTGCAAAAAAAATTCAAAACAGCCTAGGGCAGAAGCTTAAACTGAATGTTCTTTGCCTTCAGGTGTGCAATGAGGCGTTGTGCATGTTCCTTGCCTTCGGTTTCCAGGCTCAGCGTGACACCTGCCGTTCCTGCGTCGATGTTGGCACTAAGCCGGTCATGAATAACTTCTACAATGTTTACACTCAATGATGCAATCTCGTCCACGACCTCCTTTAGTGCTCCAGGCTTGTCTTTGAGGAGTATGAATATTTTCACCATTCTGCTCATGGCCGTGAGTCCCTTTGCCACTATCTGACCCAGTAGGTACATGTCCACGTTTCCGCCACCTAGGATTGGCACGACTTTTTTGTTTGGGGCCGGTCTTGAATCGAGCAAATACGCCAAGGTGACTGCGCCTGCAGGCTCCACCACCATCTTTGTTCTTTCCATCAACATAAACATCGTTTTGACTATCTGCGAGTCGTCAACAAGTACGATGTCGTCAATCAGGTCCCGGATTATTTTGAATGTGAGTTTTCCAGGCGTTTTGACTGCAATGCCGTCCGCAATGGTTCGGTTTCCCTTGACTGCCTGCAATCTGCCAGCCTTTAGTGAATTCCGCATTGCGGGAAATGCTTTAGACTCTACACCAACGACTTTGATTTTTGGATTTTTTTCCTTCACTGCCAAAAGAATCCCCGCCGCAAGTCCGCCGCCTCCAATTGGAACATAAATCTCATCCGCATCTGGCAGGTCCTCGAGAATTTCTAGGCCTATTGCACCATTTGCCGCAATTATCTGCGGATCATCAAAGGCATGAATTATTTTGGCGCCTGTTTTTTTTGAAATCAGTTGTGCACGTGCCCATGACTCGTCATAGTTTATTCCCTCAAGCAGAACCCTGGCGCCATATCCTCTGGTGGCAGCAACCTTTGCTGGTGATGCTGTGACAGGCATTACGATTGTGCACGGAATCTTTTCAAGCTTTGAGGCATATGCAACCCCCTGGGCGTGGTTACCTGCTGATGCTGCAATCACACCGCGCTTTTTTTCCTCGGCGTTTAATGATTTTATTTTGGCATATGCGCCACGAAGTTTAAAGGAGCCGGTTTTTTGCTGAAACTC
>SBBK01000188.1 GCA_005240025.1 archaeon | reverse complement strand
TTGGACAGGATACACAGTTTGCGTTGGTCCTTTCTCCAAACAAGGGAAGCATTTATCGAGGCTCGCTGACATTTGTGTCAAACAGGCCGGTGGAAATTATCGTATTGCATGAGCTGGACAGGCAAGATGCAAGGGGCCAGTCTACCTGGACTGCGGATGACAACACCATTTATGGAATGACTGTCATCGAGCCATCGGTTGGACGTTCGTTCGAGTTTACCGGTGCAGCTCTTGCGTTCAGGAGCAAAGATTCCTTTGTCGTCACTGCAAGTGTAGACGGTTGGGTAAGAGGTCAGCCTGTTGACCTGGTTTTGCAGAAATTAGAGATCAGGGAAAAATCATTCTTCCTTTCTGAGCCCCACATTGAGGTCACAATCCCCATGAGGGAGGGATTTTTTGACAAGGGATCTGTGCATTACATCATTACAGATTCCAGCAACAAAACGCTTGCAGAGAGAATAGCACAAAAAGACTGGAATGTCAGGTTTGCGCCAAAGATGAGGTGGGCTCCAACTTCCTCTCTGGATACAGTTTATGTTTTTACAAATGGCATCAAAGGAAACGGAATCTATGGTTTTCAGGATGAGATATTTTCCAGCACCGTGACAAGCTCTTCATACAGTCCGCTCAGAACAATCGTTGCTGTCTCCTGGAAGGACGGCCAAAAACCACACGCGCTAGATTCTGAGCAACAGGTTCTCAAGGCAGAAAAGGAAAGCCGGATAAAGCTTGAAAAAACCAACGTTGTTGTAAACGCGCCACAAATTGCATGGCCTGGCGGACAGCTTTTTGTCAGAAACGGTACGGTGAGCGAGACCTTTGAAAAAGGTCAGGTGACAAAAATAGACAAAGATTCCAAAGAGGTGACCTTTGTTGCACACCGGGGCTGGGGACCAGACGGTAGAACCACATACTATATCATTCCAGATGCAACTCCGGTTGGTCCTGCAGAGATAATTGGCGTGCCAGTTTCGCAAAAGCTTGCAAACGTGCTTTCAGGTGCTGCATTTGCAGACATGTATCAGTTCAAAAATGGTTACAAGGGTCCAGGTGAGCTTGGATTTCAGGCCAGCGTCATATCAAAGCTTGATGAGGATTATGTACCAGTTTGCCGTGTTTTTGTTGTGGAATGGAAAGATGCTACATCTGCGACTGTACTTGAGACGGTTTCTGATATCAACGACAAAAAATCAGACGGCAGTATTTACGTGGCACCTGCACGGCCACTGTCTGAAGATCATATCATAAACTGTCCTATAATTGAGTCGAGTCGATAAGACCTAAATTATGTAGCAAAAGATGATGGATCACTTGGCAGGAAAACTCTACATTGTCGGTGTCGGGCCTGGGAGCCATGATCACATGACGTTTCGGGCAAAGCAGGTGATCGAAGAAAGCGACACCATAGTTGGGTATGATACCTATGTTGGACTGGTTGAGGATTTGATCAAAGACAAAGAGGTTTACCGTTACGCAATGACTCAGGAGGTGGAACGAGCAAAACAGTGTATCGAGCTTGCGATGGAAGGAAGAATAGTGTCACTGGTTTCAAGCGGGGATCCTGGAATTTACGGGATGGCAGGCCTGATTTACGAAGTACTGGCAGAGTCTGACTGGGATCCCAAGTCTGGCCTTGAAGTAGAGATTGTACCTGGAGTTTCTGCGCTCAACTCGTGCGCCTCCCTTGTTGGCTCCCCCCTTATGACGGATTTTGCAGTGGTAAGCATGAGTGATCTTTTGGTTCCATGGGACATAATTGTGAAAAGAGTAGAGGCTGCTGCGCAGGGTGACTATGTCATTGTAATTTACAACCCCTCAAGCAAAAAACGAATTCACCAGCTTCAGGACACAAGAAGGATTTTGCTAGAATATCGCAAGCCAGCAACACCGGTCGCAATAATAAAAGGAGCGTACCGCGATTCCCAGTCGGTAGTAATCACAGACCTGGAAAACATGGAAAGATTCGCAGACAAGCTTGGAATGATCAGTACCGTCATAATTGGAAACTCGTCTACCTATAATTTCAAGAACCTGATGATAAACCCCAGAGGATATACATCAAAATACAGTTTGCAAACCTAAACGCTGTTTTTTATTGCGTCAGACAGATCTGCAGTAAGGGAGATCTTGTCCCGTATAGGCGCGATGATTTTTACGAGATTGTCTGCAACGGTCTGCTTTAGATCGGTTGGGTGTAGCTTTTTTGCCGCAAAGTCTGATTCCAGCTCTGCATAGGTATGGTATGTCACATTTCCGCCAAACTTTTCAGGTCTTTCTATGGTGATTTCGGAAAACTCGTGAAAAATTATGTGTCTTGCAATCTGCAAGACCGGATTGTTTAGGTTTCCTGCCTCGCACCAGCCCTTTTTGATTTTTGAGCGGATCTCCTCATCGGAATCATGGATGAAAATGCCGGAGCCTGGCTTGGATTTGCTCATTTTTGTCGCCGCGTCTTCTGTGGGTTCAGTCAGGCCCGGAAGGAGGCTGTGGTGTACTGCAACTGGCACCTTCCATTTCATTTTTGGAAAGATCTCGCGCACAAGCATGTGGATTTTGCGCTGATCCATCCCAGCATGTGCAATGTCGACATCTATAGTATGTATGTCGACTGCCTGCATTGGTGGATACAATAGTTTTGAGAGATCGATTTTTTCCTCGTTTTCCGTTCTCCCCATGATTGTGAGTGTTCGCATGGTTCTGGCAAGTGACATGTGTTTTGTGAACTGGACAAGTTCCTTCCAGTATTCTTTGTGGGAGTCATATAGTTCCGTCCCTTTTATGATGTTGACGCCGGGGCAGACGGCTTTGAAGGCTTTTTCATAATAGTTTGATACTTTGGAGATTGTATCCCAGTCTCCGCCAAGCTTGTCGTTGATGAGTGTATGCCAGTCTGCCAGAAAAACATTGCACTTTACTCCCGCCTTTAGAAAATCATTGATCTTAAAGCCCGTGCTGATCAGGCTGCCCAGATGCAAAAAGCCGGAGAGCTCAAGTCCGATGTAGTGTATTGGTTTTGAGTTTGTCTGAAAAAGATTTACCAGCTCTTCTTTTGTCACTATTTCCTCGGTTGGAGGTCTTGATACCAGCTCGACTTTTTGCGTGACGTCCATTTAGTTGAATTTGCCATGAAGCGCTATAAAGCTAATGAAAAATCATGTGGTAAAATTGTTTTATTTTTGTTGGCAGTGTTTGAAAAATTCCTGACCTGCCTTGTAGATTGCTTCTGGAGTCATGTCTATTTTGTGGGTAGCAATACTCCAGATATGACCAAATGGATCTTGGACTTGGCCGAATCTGTCCCCCCAAAACGAGTCCATAATTGGCATTGTAGGCGTAGCTCCGGCAGCAACTGCATTTTTAAAAGTCTTGTCTGCGTCTTCCACATACATGTGGATGTAGATTCCCGTACCACCAAGTGTTTGTGGAGAGCGGCAGTTCATTTGTGGAAACTCATCGGATAGCATTACGCGCGAGTTTCCGATTTTGAGTTCGGCATGCATTATTTTGCCGTCGGGCCCGGGAAATCTATAAAGTTCCTGTGCCCCAAATGCTTTTTTGTAAAATTCTATTGCAGCAGATCCGTTTCTTACAATCAATGAGGCAGTAACGGTACTATACCCGTCCGGGATTGGTTTTACCATATGATGACTTTGAGTTTCCTGTTTTAAACATTATTTCAGATTACTGGTTTATCTCATCAACGGATTTGCGAGGCTTGATACTCAGATACAACGCGTGTGCGCTTATCAAAAATGCCGCAAGAAAAATCTTTGTTGCAAATATGAGATTCCAGGGCCTGTCAGGATCCGGATACGCAACTGTCAGAAAATCAATGTCAGGTACTTTGCCATCTTGGATTCCGGCCGATATTTGAGCGGAAAGAACTGTGAAATTGTACAACACCTCATAAAGGCAGATGACAGAAAACCCGAGAAGCATGAGCTGCAATAACGACATCTTCCAAGAGTATAGTTGGACGGTTTTTTTCCATCCTATTCTGGACACGCAGTACCAGCCAATTATGGTTGAGAAAAACAACCACGTAATAAGTTTGGCAAAGTGTGGAAATGGAAACTCGGTTTTTACAAGAACCTCGCCCAGCACGTATGTGCCCTTTTGATCCCATTCTTGCATAGTAGCATAAACTGCGTAAAATGTAATCGAGGCCATCAAAAAGGCGCAGACATAAAAAATGTACAGAAAAATCCTGTAACCTTTTTCGGTTTCCTGCAAATGATGTACTTTCATGTATCGACGGGTTTTTTCAGACTAGATGATATAAAAATCATTGAGACGGCACAGGTGAGGTTTATCTATTATCAAACGAATGGTGAGAAGACCGCCAGATTTGTCCGGTGGATGAATCGCCAGCTAATGGTCACACCCGCACAAAACAAAATACTCAAATGCTGCACAAACCATTCCACACCATTGCAGCGTACATTCAAGTTCAGGCTGTGTCCTGATCACAACCAGCAAAAGACACTATATAGTACCCTTGGTGCCTGCAGGTGGGTCTACAATCAGATGATCGAAAAGATCCAAAAAGAAGGATTCCAGAGTAGAAACGACCTCAACTATTTTCTGACCGAATTAAAAGAATCAGAGCCATGGCTGTACCAGTATCACTCCAAGATGCTTCAAATGGTATCAACCCAAGTTGATGGCGCACAAAGGTCACTGGCCCGGCTGCGCCAGAACGGCCACAAAACCGGCGAGCTGAAATTTGCCAGATACAATCAGTACAACACATTTGTGTACAACCAATCGGGCTTTGAGATTAAAGGTGGATTTTTGCACCTATCTAAATTAGGCAGAATCAAAATAATACAACACCGGCAAATCCCGGAAAACTCGGAAGTCAGGCAAGTGACAATATCAAGATCAAAATCCGGCAAATGGCACACATGTGTTGTTGTGGATATGGACGCAGTGATTCCAAAGATATTACTCAAAAAGTCAGTCGGAATCGATGTCGGAATCAGGAATTTCGCATACGATTCAGATGGAT
>SBBK01000234.1 GCA_005240025.1 archaeon | reverse complement strand
CTCCAAGCTTGATTGGGACCTCGTCGGTAAAGTCAAAGTCATAGTCGGGCTTTTGTCCCTTTTTCAGATCTAATCTGTTGTAGTCCTTCCACGAAGTCGACATGTCTGCAATAATGGTGTCATAGATGCCGGGAATTTCCGAGTCCACCACCAGCACCGGGGTGGTCTGGACACTTGCAAGGGGGCCAGAAATTGCGCCCTGGTAAACCAGGCCAAAATGGTAAACCCCGCTGGCGGACCGGATAAAGTCTCGGCTGGACTTGCCAATTTTGTAGTCGTCATTTACCGTCCCGTTGAAAACCGGTGTCGGTCCGGTTGAGGGGTAAAACGAGTTGTAGATTTGGATTGACGTGCCCCTGCCCTGCTGGTTCATGTTCAGAAAGGCGCCATTTTTTGTCACGTATACGTATGAGGTTGCGTTTTTTGAAAGTGACCTGTTTGTTTCTTCAAGAAATGATTTGGTGATGTTTTCCAGCTGGCCGAACCTGTTCATCTTTGCAACAAATGTCGCATTTGTCAGGACCAGCCCCTGGCCGTCGGAGTCCAGCATTATTGGACGGTGGTTTGCATCCCGCGCAAGCGAGCCCTGCATGTCTGGATTTGAAAAATCGACGCCGGTGTCCACCACTGCTATTTTGATGCCGCTGCCAGTATAGTTGTACCTGTTTTGTGCAAGATCCGAGCCAGTGAGTTTTCGTATCTGGTTCATTTGTGAGAAATCCGTCGCGTTTTTTTGATGAAACTCGAGTGGAAAGTCCTTTACTACTGAATACCCCCTGGCGCTGAGTCCATTTATTGACTGGTCTGGAAGAATTACTACGGAGAAAAATCCGTTGTCCGTCCAGGCACCAGATATCAGGTTTGGCGCAATTTCCCTGACGTCGTTTATTGAGCCGTGGCCGAAGACAAGATAGCGTGAGAGGTTGCTGTCCCGTGTTACCTCCGGCGGTATTGTCACTATTTGCGGGACCTGGGTGATTGTGGGCCGGAGTGTTATTTTGCTGTCATAGAGTTCCATGTATCCAGATGCACTTGAAATTGAAAGTGATAACAAAATGCACAAAATCGCCGCGATCAGATTCATGTTGTCTGGTCTATCTGCGCCTCGCCAGAATTACTATCTGCAGTGCGACAATTATGGCAATCGATGCGACTATTGGAAAAAGAAGCGAGTTGAGCTGGCGTGAGGCCTGCTCCATGTTGTTTACAGAGCTGGAAATCGCCGTGACGCTTTTGTCAATGTTTTGGCTTGCGGAGCTTAATGATGAGCCAAAGCCCTCTATTTCCGATTTTAGGTTTTCAAGTCCGCTCGATGTCTCCTCCAGAACCGAGTTGAGCTCAATTATCTGGCTCGATATCCCGCCAATGTCCTGCTTTAGCACCAGTGTCGCTGCGGAGCCATGGGATATTGTTCCCTGTGAAAAGGCAACCGTGTGAAATACGTGCGTGCCTTCCAGTTTCGGGGTGAATTCGGCAAAATACAGCCCCTGGTGAAGCGTCTTAAACGAGTTTGATAGGTTGACCACCTGACCGTCTGGAAGGTGGACGTGTGATGTGCCAAGCAGTTTGTCCGGATTTCCTCCAATCAAAAGGCCGTCGCTCGTGGTTTGAACAAATATCCGCATTGGCCTGTCAACTGCAGCGGTTTCTGGCGCAAAGACCAGCGTCGTTATGGTTCTTGACACGGGGATACTTTCAAGGTCTGTAGACGGTGAAAACCTGATGTCGATTTTTTTTGCAAGCCCGTTTTGTTCTGTGCTTATTGCCTCCACGGTGTATGTCCCGTACGGGAACGATGTCGAGGCCTCTGGCCACACAAACAGTTCCATGTTAAACTTGCCGTCTTTGTCTGCCGTGACCTGGGTGAACGTCACTATTGACTCGTCAGGCCCGGAAATCCTCAGCACCACGTCTTCGTTTGGGAGCGCCTTGCCGTAGACAAAGGTTGGTTTGTTTGGAGAATAGACCAGGCTGTCTGTGAAGACGTCCAGCTGGTCTGCAAAGGCGAGCTGGAATCCTAAAAACATAAAACAAATCGCAAGCATCTTCATTTATTGTATGAATATCTAACAGCTAGATATTGGTTATGATATTCTCTAAGGGGTTTTAGAATAAAAAAGAAAAAGGGGGATAGTTTTCTTCTAGTCTTAGCTGACTTCAATATCCACTGATACAGGTTCGCTCAGCGCTGCTGGGTTGTCAACAGATTCCCAGACAAACACCGTTGCGGTGTATGAACCGGATTCTGTTGGAGTCCAGGACAATGCTGGGCTGAATGATTGACCTGCTGCTAATGAACCGCTAATCCATGCCAGTGCAACTGTTACGCCGTCTTCATTCTGAACCTGCACCAAATATGCAAATGGTTGCTCTCTGTCCTGGCCATTGGTCAAGTCGGCTGTAATTTGTACCTGGTCACCAGCGGACACCTCATCTAGGGTGTTGCCGAATGCGTCGACCACTCTTGCGTTAGAAGCTGGTGCTCTCTCAAGAGGTGGTACTACAGTGCCGATAAACGCAGTGCCGGTAATGTCGAGCTCATCTGCTGTGGTGTATGGATCAGGTAATGTTTCGTCCCGGTATTCTGCTGTGACAGTGTCACCTTCTGCGACTCTGAGTCTGTGGCCGGATGATTCGTCGGTGGTTGTGAAGAACACAGTACCTTCGAAGATGCCGGTTGCCTCATTAGTCTCAGTTACAGTTAGATCAATACCGCCGGAGTCTGAATCAGACCACGCGTCGACGCTAAAGTTGTCCACTGCTTCTGGGCGGAGGTTCATATCTGGATCAATGACTCTTACTACGCCTGTGCCACTTGCTGGATAGCTTGCCTCAAGCCATGAAACTTCACCGATGTTCCACCTGATCAATGCGGATCCTACTACAGTTTCATCCTCTGAGAATTCATAGGATACTGTGAGGCCGTCATCGTCATCAGAGCCAAGGAAGCCGTCTGTTGGACCGCTTCCGGTGTTTCTGAGTGCTGCTGCTACGGTTGGTGCATCGTTGACGTTATCACCGGTGACATCGTGGCCGAATCCTACGAGGATTACTTCGCCTGTGAAGATGCCGGTGTCTGTACCTGTCTCAACAAGTTTGTACCTGTTGATTGTGTTTCCTCTGGTAGCGACCTTCAATGGATCAGTGGATGTACCACCTATTTCATCTACGAGGTTGCTGTCAAAGTTGTGATCAGGTGCGACTACGGTGATGTAGACCTTGTCGGTCCATGTGTAGACTTTTTGATCAAGCTCAACTGTTGCTCCGAAGTTTGACGTGAATATTGTCAAGTTGATGTCTTCATCTTCTTGACCAACATAGTCAGCGCCAGATGGGCCCCAGTCGGTGTATTCCAGTACAATCTCTTCGCCTCTTTCCAGAGAATCGCTTCTGAGGACCTTTGGAATCTCGATTACAGTCTGGAATATACCAGTGCTGTCGCCGGTTTCTCTTAGGTCGGATGGCTCTGGATCGAATGAATCGCCGGTTGTGCCTTCATCACCCATGGTGACTGTGGCTGCGTCTGAATCCCATTCAATGAGATCCAGATCGTATGTCTCGGCCAGATCATTGTCGAGGTCCAGGTCTGGTTCAATCAAGGTCATGATCATGTCAGAGCCTATGATATAGACAGACTTGTCTGATTGTAATGCACCGTTTCTGAGATCAAATGTTGCTGAGTCCGTTACTGTATTCCTGTCGCCTGAAGCATCAGCCGGGTCTGTGTATTCTACGGTGATGATATCACCCTGTAGGATACAGAAGTTGCCAGTTCCTGCTGCTGGCGCGGCATCGAATCTTGTCGTGACTGCGCCGTTTGTGCCAGGTACTGTTAGTGAGTCAAATCTTGCAGCTCCAGTTGTTGGACATATCGTTGATGCCGGTCCGTCAGTGTATTTGACTTCCAGGTCGAATTCAAAGATGCCGCTTGCTGGCGCCGTCTCTGTGATTGGACCCAGTTGTCTGACTGAGGATACTCCGAGGCCAGTGTTGTCCGCACCGACGTCAATTACACCATTCTTTACTTTATCACTGCCAGCATAACCGAGGATAACAGAGTTTGCTCCTCGGGATACTGTGATCTTTACTGGTCCCCTTGGTTGGAAGTGACCGGTAGAGTTGGTGATGTTTTGGTTAATTGTGTCTTCACCTGCTGCGGATGTGTCAAAGTCTGGATCATTCACTTGTACGTGAACTGTCAGAATACCCTTGGGTAGGGTTTCAAATGACGCTGCCGCTCCGACGAAGTCGATGTTGGCAGTATCCACTGCGGTGCCTTTCGGTCCGCCTGCTTTGATTGCAGTTAGGTGTAGTGGGAATATGGATCGACCACTTGGTGATGTGTTATCGGTGACTGTGACTCCAGTAAAGTCGTCATTAATTTCACCGAATGGTATTGGATAAACGGTCCTATCAAGGCTGATGGAACCTGTGTTTGCCCTAATACCTGCACCGTCGCCGACCTCAACAATTTGTCCTGATGCGTCTCTAAAGTCCAGGTAGTTTACTTCCATGTCAAGTCCCTGTGTATTAACAGGTGATGTATCCTTGGCAACGCCCGTCTGGGTGTCTGCCGGTCTACATACCTTGGCTGGAACCTGGAAGTCACCTGTGAAGATGCCTGAAGAGATACCGGTTTCAATTAGTGTGAAGCCAGTAAAGCCCAGTGCACGATCAGTGATGCCAGCGTTACTCAACGCGGTGGTACAACCATCGTTGTTGAATACCCATGTTCTGTCATCCCAGGTGATATCCATCAATCTACCTAGCTTGTCGCCGTTGGATAATACTGGAAGCCCTGCTACGCCGACCAGATGATCTGCTACATCGCCAGTCCTGTTGACTACGGTGTAGATATCGATAAGGTCGCTGTCGGTGTTGATGTCAAGGTCTTCTAGTGTAACCACAACTGTATCTGCTTGCTTGTACGTGGGCTTGTCAAAGGATACTACTGCAGAGTGGGTTGGAGCATCTTCCTGGTCACCAATCTGGGTCGTTACGCCATCTGATCCCAAGTCATTGTAGTTTGCTCTTGGGGCCTCCTCATCATCAAGATCCTGGTGAACGATCATTGTTACATCGTCAGCAACGGTCTTGAGTCCTGAATACGTGTTCGCATTGAGGATGTTGAGCTGGTTTAGCATGGTGAACGTTAGTGTACCATCAAATTGGGCAGTGTTGTCTCCGGTTTCTTCAGCCTCGATTCTATACAGTGCATTGTTGACTCTGTCTGCTTTGACTAGACCATCGTTCAGGTAGCCAAATGAGAAGAAGTCTGCAGCAATACCAAAGTTCTTTTGGTTATCGTTGCCTGCATCGGTCTTGGCAGTAAAGTTGAACATCACACCAATTCTGTTGAGGTCTGATGCCAGCGCACCGCCGGTTCCGAAGAGTCGTTGCATGATGTGACCGTTTCCTGCAGTTCCCAATGAGGCTGTACCGTTGAGGTTAATCAGTCCCGTTGGTCCGGTGTTGTTACCCAAGCTTATCGCATTGATTGGAGATATTTGCATGGCGTTGTTTACACCCGGATACAGAATTCTTACTGGATCAGGAATTGTCACACCCTGTGTGGCGCTGCGATTTGTGTACAGCAACCAAGTGTCTACCTCGGCTGAGCCGATAGTAGAGTTGACTCCTCTGATATCGTAGTTGAAGAAGTTGAAACCGTGAAGTCTTGGTGTTCCTGCTGCTGCTGTATTTGTGGTGCCTCTTGTATCGATGATTGTCTTCTTTGCAGTTTCTGCAGTTGTCATCATGTCTACTACCACTACATCTACTCTAGATTGTCTAACAGCTCCAGCGAATGCAGCTGTCGTGTTTTCAACGACAATTGCTCTGTCACTGAACTTTTGCACGGTAGTTGTAGCGTTTGCAGTCAATCTGCTCAGTGTTTGGTTGTAACCTACACCATCAACAGATGTTGATTTGACTGGTGACGAGTGTGTGAGATTCAATACCTTGAATCCTTGACTCCTTATAGAAACTGGTTCTGAAGTGGAGTTGTGGTCCGCTATGGCGACACGGTTTCTCGTGGCACCTACGTTACCAAATTCTCCAACAACAATACTGTTAGTAACACCTGTTCCGTTTGCGCCCAAGGTAAATGGAGTACCTATGCGTATTGCCGGAATCAGCGGTACGTCAGCATTGAACAGGTCCAGGTCTTCGTCTGCTCTGCTGTTTTTGTTAGCGTCACTGTCTACTACACTGAGCCCAATTTCTTCACCAGAGTTCCACTCTGAATCGAGTGGTTTGATGTCAATGGTTGCAAATCCGTTGCCTACAAGAATTGTCGTTGGAGTCTCCTTGTAGTCAATGGTTGCTGACTTGCCTCTTACGGCATTGTCAGCTACTTTGAGTGTGGATTTATCCGATTCATCATATGTACTGAAGACACCAACGTTTGGTGCAATTTCGGTAACTGTGATTGGATATGTTGTTCTTGTGAAGAAGCCGTGCTGACTGGAGTTGGAAGTTATTGCATATCTTGCAGTGTTTGCACTGTTTGGTACGCGTGGATCATAAATGATCGCATTGTCGTCATTATCTTGGATAATGATTTGCTCTACTCCAGCAGAGTCTCTGTCTGGATTGAACAGCAGTATGCCGTTGTCCTCGAACATCAGTTGTGGCAGGGCAGTCTTGATGTCAATGACACCAAATCTGTCGCCGTTACCACCACCGGTGCCATCTACTTTGGTAGCGCCACCGTTTTCGTTGAAGACTTGATACGATACTGTAGAGTTGGTAGAGTTTGTCTGGAATGTCCAAGAGTCTTCGTCTGTTGGGTCAATGTTTACCTGTAAGTCAGTTAGTGTGACGTGAACCTGTGCACCTTGTGTGTATTTGGTCTGATCCAACGCCGCCTTGGCAAATTGATCTACAGTATCAAATTTCAGTGTAGTTGATTGAACTCCACCGCCTTTGTTATACTGCACTACAATGTTGCCTGTTGGGTTGAAGTTGTACAATTGAACAAATGGCCAGACATCCTGGAAGATTCTGTGCGCAGTTACGCCAGTACCCTTTGTAATGTTCAGTCCTATTTGTCCCACCAGTACACCAGATGCTGGGTTTCGGTTTGGTTCTTTTGGCTCTCTGACCACATTTGCAAGTGTCCTGTTTGCATCAGAAATGCGGCATGCGGCTGCTCCTGTAATATCAGTAGTACCGTTCACACCTCCTGCTGTTGTCAAAGGAACTGCAAATCCGACAGTGTCTGTAAGGGTGATACCCATCAGAGTATCAGTGTTCTTACAGAATACACCAAAGTCTAGACCGTTTCCGCCTGAACGCAATCCTACTGTAGAGTCGGCAATTTGTGCCATTGCTCTATCAGCAAAGTATGCATACCAGTTACCGTCGTCGGCCTGAACCATTCTCAGCTTCTTGCCGTTGACTGTAACATCAGGTTCGCCTTTTGCCTTGTCTGTATCTTTGATATCACTATCAATTACAACTACTTCGATGACCATTGGTCCCGCAACATAGTTTTGGAATTGAGAGTTTTCAGCCGATACGAACAAGTTAGCATTTGCTGCCTCGGCATTTTGCATTGTGCTTGGAGCAAATGCAGTAATGCCTGAAGCCAGCATGATTGTCATTAATGTAAGACTAGTTAGTTTACGTCCTATCTCGTTGTTCATGTTATTGAAATTTTTGTAGAAAAACAGTATATAAGATTAATGGACAATTTATCCACAATAATGGCAATTTTTGAATAAATTTCATGCCTGAATCGTCCCTGATCGATTTTTTAGATCGGGATTTGCAATATTTACACTTTCATAGGGTGAAAAGGGGGTCCCATCAGAGTCTTTTTTTGATAAAATCAATAGATTTGATTGGCGTCGGGTCCACTCTGTTTGATACTGCAAAATACACCGAGGCGCAGTCCAGGAGGTAAACGAGGCAGACGAGTTTTGTCAGGATGCTGCCCTGCACTGAATGAACCTCCCTGTAGTCAATTTTGTTTTCCTCAAAGTATTCCTTTACTATCTCCCACCTTTCCTTTGTTTTGATGTAATCATCGTGGCCCTGCAGCAATACCGGCTTTACTGCAGATGGCCGCTCCCATGACATTATGCCGTTATGGCACGCCTCTATTACGTCCTCGATTATTGCGTGCGATTTTGCGTTTTCCTGCAACGAGCTTTTGAATCTGATGGCAGCAGCCTGCAGCCCCCACGGGTAGTATATCACCGGTATGCCAGACAGCCACCCTGCCAAGTCCAGTGCGGGATTTGTTTTTGACAGATTGGAAGAGTTGATTTTTTTAGAAAGTTTTGCCAGTCCGTCCAGGGATTCTGCGATGTCACTTTTTTTGACCGGGATTATCGAGTTTAGTGTTGCAAGAATTGAATATACATAGCTGATGAACGAGGTTCGCGGCGAATGAATCATTGGGATGTTTCTGAATTCAATGTGATTTTTTTTGCTAAACTGTTCCATTTTTCCTCCCGATGAGAACCCAATTATTTTGCAGCCAAGTTTTTTTGCCGAGCTCAAAATAGTAAGTGTTTCGGCGGTATTGCCAGATATGCTGGTGGTCACCACAAGTGTGTTTTCGTCTATTGTTTTTGGCAGGATGTACCCCTTTACCAGCGTGACATGCGTTTTTGTTTTGGACAAAATGGCAGAAAACAGGTCGCCTATTGCGCCGGAGCCACCCATGCCGGCAAAGACTATGTGGTCTATGTCAGGATAGTCAATTGGATCATGTTTTTTGTGATAAGAGTCGGCGGCCATATCTGCCCAGTTGTCGTATATTTTGTGCATGCCGCCCCTGTCGATTTTTCTTATGGTTGAGATGTCAAGCAATTGGAGCTGGTACCATGTGGTTACAATATATTGATTTAGGTCTGGAATCTACAGAGACAAGATCTTTTCTTTTAACAGTTTGGTCACTTTGCCATAAAAAAATAGCTGTAACTTTACTGCACATTCAGGTCTTTTTACGGAGATTGCAGACATCGCAGAACCTATGCTAAGATTCTTCAAGTCTTTTGAATTAAAGCCGTTCACAATAGATGAGATCAAGGAAGAGGTGGAAAAGAGGTTGTCTAATGCAGGACGTTCTATAGTGATAGATGATGATGTATTCAAAGAGCTGGCAAATAAGACAGGCGGCCATCCTTATCTTTTAATGTACACAATGTACGAGTTGCTTGAAATTGTCGATTCTGCAGATAGAATCGGGCTTCGTACATTTACCAAGTGTTGGCCTGCAATACAAGAGTCGTTAGGAAAAAACAATCTTCAAACAGAGGCTCAAGATGGCATCAAAGAGCGAGAATTGCTTATCAAGATCGCAAAATTCGGAAACGAATTCATCTCTCCAAGTGATCTAAAAGCCCCTAACGAATTATTCTCTAGACTTGAGAAAAAGGAACTGTTGATACGACATGAGAGAGGAAAATACAGCCTTTTTCATCCCTTGTTTTCAGAGTATTTGATGAAACAGTAAAGGCTAGATTTATCTGAAAATGAACTGAAAATGTAAGTCATTTTTCATCTTACAAATTGCGAGCGGGAAAGCCCGAACCCTTTAGGGTTGGGAGTATGTCAGAAGGATTCTGAGAGGACGAGGAAAAAAGTAAGTCACCATGTTCACAGCAGATGAGATTGCAAGTGCTTATTTTTTGTTGAGCAGTTTTTTGTATAATGTGACGGCGTCGTTTTCGTCTTTTGGCCCAACTATTACTGCAGACCCACGCTTCATGAAGCTGACAGACATGTCATCCGTTCGCATTGAGAGTCCAAGATCACCCTGGTTTTCCACCCGGAATTTCAAGTCTTTTGCAAGGCTTGTTATTTTTTCGGTGTCTATTTCGAATTTTTGTGTCGGTGTGATTGAAAAGGTGCGCTTTCCCCTGTTTCGCCCGCAGAGCTCCTCGATTATCAGATCTTCCTTTGGAGATGATGTGGCTTTACCG
>SBBK01000192.1 GCA_005240025.1 archaeon | reverse complement strand
CTTATATGCCACAAACTTGAGATTAAAATTTTGGAAATACCTTTTGTCGATTCATCTTCATTAAAAACCAAAAAAGACGAAGAAGAGCTCGTACTAAATTTGCAGACGGCAATACCTGTGGCTCAAGACTGTGGAGTCAGTTTAACGCTAGAAACAGATTTACCACCATCAAAATTCAGAGACGTCCTCTTGAAATTTAATCACCCAAACGTAAGGGCCAACTACGACACCGGTAATAGCGCATCGCTGGGTTATGACACCAAGACTGAATTAGCCACACTTTCAACATGGTTAGTCAACATCCACATAAAAGATAGATTACTTCATGGAGGGTCCGTGCCATTGGGAAAAGGTAGCACGGATTTTGATGTCGTCTTTGCAACACTTGCAAAAATAAACTATAAGGGAGATCTCATAATACAAGGAGCTCGTGAGCATGAAAAAATAAAGCCAGACGTTACTTGTTCAAAATATTTAAAATTCGTAAAAAAATACGCTGATAGATATTTATCATCTCCAGATGGAACCAAAACGTGAAGATCATCATAACCGGCTCAGAAGGACTTCTTGGCAGTGAAATTGCCAGATACTTGGAACAAACTCACGATGTTTTGCGATTAGACCTGGTTCTTGGCCATGATTTAACCGATGAGAAGGTTGTCAAAAATTGTTTTAAAAAAAACAAAGCAGACAGTATTGTAAATTGTTTTGCGCTAAATGATCATGTTGCAAAGAATGAAAAAAGGTCTACACTTTTTGATATTTCGCTGAAATCGTTTTCAAAGTACATGGATGTTAATTTGACTGCACTTTTTTCTGTATGTAGAGAATTTGCCCGCAACAACAAATCAGGCTCGATAGTGAATTTCTCTGCCTCCACAGGCATTGTTTCTGCAAGGCCCGATCTGTATTATGGTGGACACAAGCACATTGGATACAGCGTTTCAAAGGCAGGGGTGATCAATCTTACCAAGTTCCTTGCGACGCACTTGGCTCCCGGCATACGGGTTAACTGCATAGCTCCCGGTGGGGCAGAGAATGATCAAGATGAGGCATTTATCAAAAAATATGCAAAGCTAACACCCCTAAAAAGAATGATGCGAAAAGACGAACTGAATGGACTTGTTGAGTATCTCTGCAGCACCAAATCTTCGTATGTTACTGGTGCGACGTTTGTAGTCGATGGTGGATGGACTACATGGTAGACTTATATTAATTGGGTTTGTAGTAGTCATAAAATGCAATTAAAGACGTACAACATGGTGGTAAAAAATCCAAAATTTAGAAAAACGCTTTCTCTTGATAAAAAATCAGTAAAACAACGATACGAGCTGGTTTACAAGGAAACTTTTGAGACAAGTGTTCCTGGGACTGCCGCACATGTTGTTTTTCAGTCAAAAAATCTCCTAAAGGGAAGCAAAGTGCTTGACCTTGGATGTGGTGCAGGCAGGCTATCATTATACGCAGCAAAATACGCCGACTCTGTGACGGGGATAGATTACATCGGTTCGGCCATAAACTATGCAAACAAATTCGCAAAGTTGTGTAATGTAAAAAATGCCAATTTTTCCGTTACAGACCTTGATTCTGTAGCAGGCATGCAGTATGATGTAGTTTTGATTTCAGAAGTCCTCCAACACGTCAAAAACCCGCTTGCCACGCTTTCAAGATGTAGAAAATTACTAAAAAAAGGTGGTTATGTGGTTGTCAATATTCCAAGCTTTGACAATTTTAGAGGAACAGTATGGCTCACACTACAAAACCTGTTTAACTTACCGATGTCGCTAACAGATACAGTTCAAATTTCTTCCCGTGACCTGAACAGGATGGCTAGCAATGCCGGCCTAAAAATAGTAAAAACCATCGGCATATCCTACGACTGGGCTTGGGCAGAGTGGGGTATTGGAGACTTGAAGCGGCGCATACAGCACGCTACAAAGGATGCAAGACTAGAAAACATATCTGACATCAGAGCCATGCACAACTGGCTTGATTCTAAGCTTGAATTTAACAAGAGTTTTCTTAATTATTTGGTGACAAAACGAATTGTTAAAAAAAGGCCTCCGTTCTCGTTACTGAAGATACCTAGAAGCGTCGATTCCAAAATAAAAAGATATCTTGACGATGGGAATACTGCTATCAATCCCTACTACTGCGAGATTGAACCATTCAATGTGATGGGCGCTGGTGCCATCTACTTTCTTCAGAAAAGTTAGCAGTAGCAAAAACCATAACTTTAGTCTTGATCGTATAAATATTAGCTACTAGAAAGACAGTTGTGTTTTCTGGCAAGCGGTTTTTAGCTGTGATTCCCGCCAGAGGTGGAAGCACGCGACTAGTTAAAAAAAATACCAGATTGCTTTGTGGAAAGCCACTGGTTAGTTGGTCCATAGAAGCAGCAAAGGAATCAAAGCTCTTAGATAGTATCACGGTATCGACAGACGACGAGGAGATAAAATCGATTGCGAATCAATATGGAGTAGAAATACATCACAGACCAAAAGAATTTGCAACTGAATTCAGTCTTGTTGTAGACACATTGCATCACATTGTCAGATTATATCAAGGATTCGACATTGTTGTACTAAATCCGACCAGCCCAGTTAGAGACAAAGGATTAGTTGACAAGTGCATTATGGAATTTGTAAACAATGACTATGATGCGCTAGCAACAGGCAGAATTGTCAAGTACGTTCCATGGCCAAGCACGATGAATCGAACACAAGATATTGAGGGTTTTTTTATTGATGACGGAGCGGTGTATGTTTACAAACATTCGCTCATACAGCAAAAGACTCTACTATCTGAGAAGGTAGGCAAAATAATTAACAACCCAGAGGAAAGTGTCGACATAGATACCGAGTTTGATTTTAAAATTGCGACATTTATTTTGCAGAACAGAATTGATAGAGGCGCACAGTAAAACTGATTATACAGTTCGGTTCACAACCCCAGAACCATTATTAACAAAGAATTTAGGTTTAAGGCTTGTGAGGTTTGTGTTCTGATGACCAATTACCATAAGAGTACAGCTATAGCTGCACTTTTAGTATTCATACTACCCTTAATTTTAATAAAAATTTTTTATGTCATGCAAGTCATCTACCCATTTCCAAGAAACAGGGTCACCATTCCGATGCTGTACCAAGTTTCACTTACTGGGCAGCCAATGTTCGATAGCATCCTTCTGACTGTTTCATCAACCCTTCTTGTGCTCGTTTTATTAAAACGCCATTGGGGCGCAATTGCTTTTTTGGCGCTTGCATCGATCACAATCACGGTTGCATTAATCAAAACTCAGTCGTATTTGGAAGTTCCTGCCCTTTTGTTGGGCCTGTCATCTATTCTGATATTGATGGAAAGAATCGCCAAGACCAAATTAAAATCAGAACTGCTTCCATTTTTTATCATCCTATTTGGTATAGAATTCTTAATTTTGGCAAGGTGGTTTGTGTATGCAACATACCCTACTCCAATTTTTGGAGACTGGACTTGGAAGATGAATGAAATACAAACAAGTTTTCAGCAGGTTGGGGGGCTGGTAACTCCATATCTTCTAGTTGCGATTGTTTTTTCATATCTGTTCATTCCTTACAGGTCACTGATTGTTTCGGCTGCAAACCACATAACTACAATCTTTCATCTATCAGATGCCGACAAAAGTGAAAAATCGCTCCTGCCAAATCGCATTTTGGCATGGAAAAAACTTCCAGTTTTATTGATAGTAATTGCATCCATATTGCCAATTTATCCGTATCTTCCAACATTGAACCCTCAAAGTCAAGTGGTTGGAGTCGATTCGTTACAATACAAATCATGGATGGATAAAATGCACGGGGCTGGCTCTGTTGGAAATTTTACTAGTCTTACATTTACAGAAATTCAGGATGGCGATAGACCACTGTCATTGTTTTTTTTGTATGGTGTATACACAGTTTTTGGGCATAATGCGGTCGTCACATTCATCGTAATTCCGATAATTTTGTCTCCGATTCTGGTAGCATCTGTGTATTTTCTTGTGAGAAAATTCAGTGGAAACCAACACTATGCAAACATATCCGCCATCATGACTATCATCTCTCATCAAATTTTTATTGGAATGTATGCAGGGTTTTATTCAAACTGGATTGCACTAATCTTAATCAACATATCAATAATATTCATGTTGGAATTTTTAGCGAAGAGAAAATTTATTTCGCTTGTATTTTTTTTCCTTTCATCCACTTCAATAGTTTTTACACACTTGCTTACTTGGAATTATTTTATTGGATCCATAGTTATTTTCTTGGGTATTTCATTCTATTTGAGCCGAAATGACAGGAAGGCACTACTTATCCTCATGATGCTTGTATGTACAATCGGAGTAGAGTTTGGCATTGAGCAGGCCAAGGCTTCAGTTGGTGGTTCTGTGGATGCCATCTCGATGACCCAGAACGTAACAGATCTAAGAGTGAGTTACTCAGAGTTTGCTGATAGGTGGATTAATCTGAAAAATATGTTTGCGATACTTTTCTGGGGGATATTGGCAAACACGTTATTGATCTCACTTACTTTATTTTGGACATTAAAAGCTGAGATCCATAACCAATTTGAGCGCATTGTTTTGTCAATGTTTTTCTTTGGGTCGATTTTAGTGTTTGCGGTTCCCGAATTTCAAGCAAGGCTCCTGTACAATTTTCCTTTTCACATAGCAGCCTCACTGTTTTTGGT
>SBBK01000080.1 GCA_005240025.1 archaeon | reverse complement strand
CGTCACATCAATAGAGACAAGGCGCCTCAAAAAACTAAACGCCTAAAAAAAGTTTGTAATCGAGCTCTGGCCTTCAAGCTCAGACAGTTCAGAGACCCTTACCCCCAATCTTCTGACGTCCATGGTCTGGTCGGCGAGAGCCTCCTGCAGCAAAAGTGTGGCCGTCTTTTTCAACTCGTCTTCCGAGAACGTCGGGTTTTTGAGCATTCTGGATTTGGTCTTGTTTGACAGGTCAGACTGGACAAACTGGATTCCAACAGACTTGAACATTTTTTTGTGCTCTAGTATGGTTTTGTGCAGGTCTGCACAAATCTCATCAAGGCTTTTTGCCAAAAACTCGAAATTTCTGGAATCCTCCTTCAGCGTTACTATTCGACTGAACTGGACCGCGGGTGCCCTCGCAGCTACAGGATCGTCGTCAATTCCTCTCGCCGCATTGTACAGGTATGATGATATTTTGCGGCCAAACATCTTGTTTAGCGTAAAAATGTCGATTTTTTTCAGGTCCGAGATTGTTTTTAGGCCCATCTCTGCAAATTTTTCCTCGGTCACCTTGCCCACCCCGGGGATGTCTCCAATTTTCAACGGATCCAGAAATGATTCGATGTTTTGTGGTGTCACCACGGTAAGCCCGTCGGGCTTTTTGTACCCTGATGCAATTTTTGCTACAAGCTTGTTCCGGGAAATCCCGATAGTGCAGCTCAGCCTGATTTCGTTGCGAATCTGATTTTTCAACTGCTGCCCGAGGTGCGCCGCATTCTCAAAACTGCCTTCGGTTCTTTTTGTCACGTCCAAATACGCCTCATCTTTTCCCACGTATTCAAAAACATCTGCGTATTCCCTGATTATCTCCATGGCCTTTTCAGAAATATCTGAATAATGCGCAAAATCGGCACCAACAAACACCGAGTCTGGAATGTGGGCCAGCCTTGATCTGGCAAACTTGATCGGCATGCCGGATTTGACGCCGTATTTTCGTGCAATGTAGTTGGCAGTAGCTATTGCTCCGCTGTCGCCGCCCCTGTCAGAAAAAATGCACACGCAAACTGGCCTTGTCTTTAGCTCCCGGTCTCTCAGCTCCTCGCATTGCGCATAAAAATAATCAAAATCGATATGAAAAACGATTCTGTCTGCCACCGTATGGCGTACACCAAAAATCCTTATTATGATATCGGCTTGGGCCATGAACTGGGCATTCGCCGGACCTAGCTATGTTTCTATATTGTTACATCACATGAGAAATTGTGTCCTATCCTGTATCGTCCGACGAAAATGGAATAAAGATCATACCGGAACAAATGGTACAGGAAAAAATGTATTATTGCCTTCACAACCAAAAAATCCTTCTGGTTTTCAAAGATGAGCACGACTTTTTGAATTGTTACGAAATCGAGGACGCCGAAATAATTGAAAACGTAAAAAACTGTGCAAATGCAGACGACGTTGAAAAGTCAATCGAGTCCTATATCATAAAACACAATCTCAAACATTAAAATAAACGCAAAAGGGCAGAAACAGCCTACCGATGAGCGAACAAGACAAACCAACCGAGGCCGAAGAAATCATTGCAGAATCTCAGCAAATAAGAGAATCTCAGGACGTGCCGGACAAAATTGAAGACACAAATCCAGATGCTGAAACAGAAAAAAAAACTCGTGATGTAATATTTGTTGGTACAAAACCGATAATGACCTATGTTACCGCAACACTTACCCAGCTTTCGGCCCGGCCAGTTGTGACCATAAAGGCCCGTGGCCAGCGTATCACGCAGGCAGTCGACGTTTCCCAAATGATAGTGAAACGAATGAATACCGTTGGATATATAATAAAAGACGTGAGAATTGCCTCGGACTCGCTTCTGTCTCAGGACGGAAAGACTCGAAACGTCTCAACCATAGAAATTGACATCGCAAAACCGTAAATATCTGATAATTTCGATTGCTTGTCTGGCGCTAGTTACTGTTTTTGCATTTTCAAATTCCTGTCAGACAAAACAATTTTCAATACTTGATGAACTGTCAAATTACGAAAAAACACTTGACCCTGTCGCCTGCACACTCCTTGCAGAAAAAATCGGCCAACTAAACAGCGAGTGCAAGGCCGAACTTGAAATTCCGGACTGCGGCTAGATGCCAAAAATAAACAAGATTCCAAAATAAACGAGGAGGGCGTTTATTGCCACAATGCAAACCACATATCCCCTGTTTGTGAGGAATTGGGCCCCTTTTGCAGAAAGAGCAGATACTGTAAAAAGCCATACATAGTCCATCCAGATGTGGAATCCAAACATTGCCAAAATTCCCCAAAACTGCCAAAGCAAAATAGCATCGGAAATCAGCTTCACTCCTATTGTGAACCACCAGACAAGGAAGAACGGGTTTAGCCCAGTCAGAAAAACGCCGGTGACAAACGAACCGTACTTGGATTCGTCCCTGAGCTGCCTCTTTTTTAGAATCGCATGAAACTGAATGCCTGCAAATGCAAAAATTCCCAATGCTCCCAAAATCCTGATGGTGCCTCGAAATTCTGGAAGCGCATCAAGTGAGAGCATCCCCACTCCAATCAAAATGATCAATGGCAGTTCTACTGTTGTGTGGCCTGCTGCAATTTTTAGGCCAGCAGCCTTGCCTGTTCTTATTCCCTGACCAATGGTTGCCACAAAAAGCGGACCCGGGGCCATGACTCCAGAAGCAGAAATTAGTACGACTGACGCAAAAAATCCTACAAATTCCAGCATTACCCGTACATTGACTCTCTTATGGCCCTTGTCTCCTTTTCTGTTTCTTTGATCTGTTTTTCTGCAATCTCTGCCTGCTTTTGCAGCAGCGTCAAATCACAAGAAACTCCTGGCACAATCTTCGATATTGCCATGCAGAGACGTGTGCCTGATTTAAAGTCGGGCCCCTCCTCACCCACACCTACCAGAATGACAATGACGTTTTGGCCGTTTAGCATTCCCTCATTTAGGAGTGCGCCTGGTATTCCGGGGATGGTGCCATTTTGCAAAACGGTCATGCCTGATTCTTTTATTTTTTGTCTGGCAGATTCTGTACTGCCTGCAGCAATCACCTGATCCGATGAAATGTCAGGTAGCATCATCGGCGAGCTGCTAACGACAAGCGAACATTTGTGTTTTTTTGCCCAGCCTAGCATCATTTTTGCAACCGATCGGTGATACGGCTCATTGATGGTAATGTACGATGCAAAGACACCTGCTTTGAGATCCTGGTTGACAAAAATTCTCGTTGCATAGTTGGGGATTCCATCTCTCAGCACTGTGACTGTGGGAAAATCTGCCGAGTCAACAAATCCTGCCAACTCATACTGGGCTGTGTGCAAAAGAGACTCACTTGCAATCGCGCTAGTGAATCCAACCGATGGAAAACCGTCTATTACAAAGCCGCCTTCGATGTTTATCGGTCTTATCTCTTTTACCCAAAGTCGAGGCAACATACAATACCACCTCAAAAATCACAGATATACTTTATCAAACCTTAATGCATTGACAGTAGCGCACGATACAAAAACGGCAAACACGTAGTAATTTCAGCATGAATTGTAGTCTGCTTTGCCTTCTGGGTGACCTTGCCCCAGGAGATTGCCTCGCGGACCAGTGCGCCACTGAGGCTTCCATCAAATTCCTGTGCGGTTGTGATGTATACTGCATAGTCCAGACCTTCGCGGTACTGGTTCCACCAAAGGGTGTGGTGTTTTGATATTCCGCCGCCAAGCATCAGTGCTCCTGACTTTTTTGCTTTGAAGACCAGACCGGACAGTAAATTTGCATCTGAGACCATGTCAAGCTCAAAGTCGGGGTGTTTTTGAGAAAACAACCAAATCTGGCTTCCGACTGCACCGTCCATTATTCCAGGAACTATTACAGACACGTTGTTTTTGTAGGCCCAGTAAAGAAACGAGTCCTGGCCCAGTCTTTTTCCAATCTCTTGACAAATCTCCGCAGTCGACATTTTCTTTTTTCCCTCCTTGTAGAATTCCTCCAAAATCTCCTGCATTTTCTCCTCGATTAGCGGGCCGTAGCTTTGCATTGGTACCAGGACATTTCCAAGCCTGTGGATTTCTTGGTCTGCCAGTTGCGAGTCATCCATGGTAAATGATCCTTCCAAATAGTTTGAAAAATGCCTCGCAATGTCGTGGTCCAGCGCGCCGCACGTAGTTATCACGACATCAAACCATTTTTGCCGCACCATGTCTTTTATTATTCCACGAATTCCAGTGGAGATCAGTGCGCCGACAAACGACAAAAACCTGAGACATTCCTTATCGGAAATCATCGAAGACAGGATCTCAAGGCCTTCGGCCATGTTTTTCGATTCAAATCCGCCAGACCTGGACATCTGTTCAAAGATCTCCTCAATGGGAGTATTTTCTGCAATGTTGATGTCTTTGACCGGGTCTCCTGGCTGAATCATCTGTCTAGGTCACATTGCGGGGCCTAAAAAATTCTCGCGTGGCCTAGGAAAACCTCACTGTCTGAGAATCTGGCCTTGCGGCTTTTTTCGTACCTTTTTAGGTCAAACTCGACGGATTTTGAGCCTGGGCCTCCAGCCTTGTTACCTTGGGTATCATCACTCCATTGCTTTCTGCTAGGTCTACGATTATGCTGTCTCCGCCAAACCTTTTGTTTAGGACATTGGCAGCCAAAATGGGGATTCTGTTCTCAAGGGCACGCACCTTGACATAAAGGTGCCAGGGTTTGATTCCGCGCCTATTCTTGCAGGCGAAAACAAAACCCGGGCCCCTTTTCTTGCAAGCAGGTTTGCCACTCTGGGAAAAACCATGTCGTAGCAAATCACGATTCCGAACCTGCAGCCAGTCTTAAAGACACGGGCTTCCGTGCCTGCCCTGATCAAGCTTTTTTCATAGTCAAAGGGATGGATCTTCTCTTGGACTCCTATGATTTGGCCATCGTGAATCACAGGTGCGGAAATGGCAAAACCGTCTTTTCTTTTTTGATAAAACGCCCCCGGAATTATAGTCATACGTATTCTTTTGACAGCTTTTTAATGCTGGCAAACCAGGCGTCAAAATCAAAAGTATTTTCCTTCTGCCACTGCTCTGGCAGGCAAATAATGTCTGTCTCTGACTTGGCCGCATTTGTGAGCAGCCGCAAAACCTCGTCCGTTCCTTTCTTGTTTGTGACATGCGGCCCTGTCTGCAGAATGCCTAGCTTTATCAACGGTTTTGTCATTACTGGGAGATAATTAAAGCAACTTTGTCCTGCGATAAAAATAACACTATAACAATTGTTTGTTCGGTCAATTATCTTTGTCAATATTTGGTTAACAAACCAGATCCCAAAGGAACTATGCTTGGTTCATATCAAAAAGGTGGAGATTTTTGGCTTCAAATCATTTGGATTTACCAACACCACCGTAAACTTTGAGCCCGGCCT
>SBBK01000133.1 GCA_005240025.1 archaeon | reverse complement strand
TGATTGCACCGGTATACTGTATGGTAGTAATCCGGCATCCCCGTCAGGCTTTGACTTTCTTTGGTTGAATATTCTGTCCATGATAGCCTGTGTGTGATCGAATTTGATTAGGTGCAACTGGTTGTTTGAACCGTCGTCGTTGGAGACCATCATGTTTTCATGTAACACAATTTTTGTCACATAATCAAGTGTTGGTTTTTTCAACACAGTGAGAGCGACCTGATCATAGCTATACCGCAAGTCATGTTCATCGATATTTACTGTATACTCTCTTGTTAATGCTGCACTAATTGATTTCTCAAGAAAAATTGGTGTTGTGATCTTGGGTTCATAATTTTGTAATAAATTTTCACCATATGTTGAACTAACTGATGATGTAATCAGGACGAAGATTAATGATAGGGAAATAACTTGTACTGTTTTCAAAAAATATCACCGTCTTAATTTGAAACTGGAAAGTGAGGGCTGTCTGTGATACACCGTAACTTGCCGAACAGTTACAATATCTGCTAGATTTGATTTTATTGTGGTTTTGTCTGGGTGATTCATATACTATGTTTGCTAAAAAATCACATAAGCAGCGAGGAATTTTTGAAAAAAAACTCATGCCAATACGGCAAATTATGATTTTGGCGATGCCACATCGGTTTTGTTGATTACAGTGGATCATACAGTGAATTTTGATGTGTGGAGCTACTTTGATTGGAATGATACGATGGTTGTTATAACTGTAGTGTGAATTATGAGTATTAACGAATTTTTGCAAAACATCTATAGTTGTAAACAATTTTTGCAGATTATTTTTATTGTTATTTGCTGATTTGGTACACAACATAATTATCTAAAATGGATGAATATACCGAAGACGTTTTCTAGTAATTACAATAAAAATTGTACAGAATTTCTAATTCACTATAACTATACTGCTTTTTACAAATTATTCATGCTATATTTTAGTTCTTGATTTGTAATGATGCTAGCGGTTGTCTTAATTTGCCAAATATTTAGTGCAATTTTTATATTTTGAATATGAGATATTTTATTAAATGAGTTGATGAGTCCTCATTTACAATTTTGTCTGAGCAATGATAAAATTTGATTTTCTATGCATGTCAGACTTGTTCATACTGGTTTATTCCTAAGTTGTTTGATATTCTACAGCTACTGATTCAAATGCTACACAGTTGAATTAAATTTGGTACAGTGGTTGCAATCCATTGATATTTTTTCAAATTTGCCTATAGAAAAATTGTTAAACTGTTGAATGAAGTTTTTGGAAGTGATTAAAGATTTGGTACATACTTGCGTGAAACAATCATCTATCATTTTTTGTACGCATCAGATTATTTGATCAGTGGAATTAGTTGTAGCACTAGAAAATGCATGATTAAATTTCTGAGTCAGATTCTCCTCTAATTTACCATATTCGGCCACAAATACACGTTCTGTATTGCTGTCTTAGCTCCCAGATAAGATTCCTGATCATTGATGCGACGATGAAGGATTTCTTATGTAATCCTAGTTCATCCAAAGGGGATCAAGGAGAATTCAATGTTTGTTGTTTTGAGAACATTGCTCTGTACTTTGTTTTGACCATTACGTTTTCAAATGCCTGCGCTTCTGGAATTATTCCTGCGTCTGATTCCATCGTCACAGTCCAATCACCTTCGATTGGATCAGCAGATGTGATGCTGAATCTTTCATGCGGGCTGTTTTGGCCAGAGTATCGGACCCGGTAGATTTGTTCTCCTGATTCAATACTCATTGCGTTTCCTCTTTCGCTAGAGGTTGGACCTCTGACCAGACACGATTCAGATTTGCCAATAATGCACGTCCCATCTGGCGCCACAACCCTGTAATGCAGGTTGGGGTTTTTGTCAGATGAATAAAGCAAGCCAACTCTGGCAACTATTTGGCCTTGTTCATCCACTATGGATTTAGTCTTGATTGTTTCAGATATGGGATATGATTTTGTGGACTCGAATGTGGTCAACCTGGTACTGGATGTATCTGTGGCGACATCATACATGTGCAGCCTTGCCCTGACGTCATATTTTGCGCCGGCTTTTTGAGGTATGCCCCATTTTAGGTCAACCTCCGTCTGTCCCTTCTTGAAGACTTGTTCGTTTGATGTATAGACCTCGTTGCCGTCTACCACCAGAGACACAGAGCCATAGAACGGTCTTTCAGTATGCACCAGTATGGTTGGCCTGAACATAGAGCCGTCTGCCTTGATTGGCAACATGCTCATCTCCAGTCCTGCATCTGGAGAGTACTGTGGTTTTACTCCGAGGCCATATGCGGAGGAGCTTTGTGTGGCGCCTTCCTTGTTGATTACGTGTATCGAGTATGATATGGCGGGAGCAAGGAGGAACGAGGGTGGAAGTGGTGCCGATACGTAGTACGAGTTTGCCATGTTTTGTACTGGCGCTACGTCCATTTTGATTGCGGCATAATCTGACGCATTCCCACTTGAACCCCTGACCTTAAGCTCGGCTCTTTTTATCTCAGACGGGCTGAGGACAATTGAGCTGATTTTGACCTGTGATGTGTTATCTGCATATTTGTGTGCCGTTGTTGCCTTGAATGGTTTTTCATCGTTGAGCTGCACTTTGATGTCAGATATGTGAAGCTTGTCAGCCGCAGCCGACTTCTTTGGTGACGCCTGCACAAGATCTGTCATCGAGTTGATTACTATTGTTTCAGAGCAGCTATCAATGTTTGCCAGATAGGAAACCGATGACGCGGCCCTTCCGTTTGTCGATTCTGCCGTAATGACAAAGTACTTGAGCGACGGACTCAGGGGTGCCTCGTACACATACCTGCTTACCGGCAGGATCCTGTTGAGCTCCGTGTATGGTTGCTCCTCTGTGAGGTGCGCCAGATAGACCTGTTTTTCTGGGGTTCTAATCTTTACGGATGGGGCCGGTGCCCCGGTTCCGTAGGTACCAGCTATAATCCTTATCATGTTTTTCTCACAGACGTCGTATGTTGCCTGGTACAGTACCACCGGGCTCAGTATTCCTCCCAGCCCGGCAGCAGCTGCCGTTCCGCCACTTCCTCCGCCGCCTCCTCCACCAGCTGCTCCTCCAGAGGGGCCAGATGGTCCACCGCCCCCCGCTGAGGGTTTTGATGTAGATGCGAAGCCAAATCTACTAAAGTGTTTTGCAGTTATCTCCACATCACAGCTGTTGCCGGTTGGGGTTGGTGTGGAAACAGTGACAATGTTCGTTTTGTCCCATCTGCCAAGTGCGGTGTTGAATGAATATGCCGTCATGACAG
>SBBK01000045.1 GCA_005240025.1 archaeon | reverse complement strand
TCTGGGATGCGTGAGGTCTTTATTGAAAATCCAGACGTCAGGTGGGACGACATTGGCGGACTAAAAGAAGTAAAACAACAATTGCAAGAGGCAGTAGAGTGGCCTATGAAATATCCTGGTCTCTATGACAAACTAGGACACAAAATGCCACGAGGTATTTTGTTGCACGGACCAAGTGGTGTCGGTAAAACCTTGTTGGCAAAGGCAGTCGCAACTGAAAGTGAGGCAAACTTTGTCTCGGTGCGAGGGCCAGAGCTCCTATCAAAGTGGGTTGGAGAGTCGGAAAGAGGTATAAGGGAGATCTTTAGGCGAGCAAGGCAGGCATCACCATGTGTAATATTTTTTGATGAGGTAGACTCGATTGCTCCAATTAGGGGAGCTGGTGCAGAGACTGCAGTGACTGAACGTGTGGTAAGTCAGTTACTGACGGAGCTTGACGGCATGGAGAACATGCACGGAGTCATAGTTTTGGCAGCAACAAACAGGGCAGACATGATAGACCCAGCACTTTTGAGGCCGGGAAGATTTGATAAAATTGTTCAAATTCCAATGCCAGACAAGGAAAGCAGACGGCAAATATTGGAGATCAATGCAAAAGGCATACCAATAGTCGCAGACAAGAACGATCTGGCATATGTCAACCTGGACAAGATTGCCGAAGCCACAGATGGCATGAGTGGGGCAGACGTTGCCGCTATTGCCAATACCGCAGTATCAATAGTCATACATGAATATCTAGACAAGCACCCAACAAAGGAGGAACTTGACAAAGCGGCAACCAACGCAAAGGTCACCATGAAACACTTTGAGGAAGCGGTCAAGAAGGTAAGGTCGCAAAAGGATCTAAGGATAGGCCAAAAGATAGCAGTGCCCTACTACAGATAATTTTAAAGCGGAAGTGGCATTAGTTCACCATAAATGTCTGAACACGGCTATTTTGGAAAGGCACTCGAGTTTTTAAGGCAAAACAAGATCAAGGTTGGCGATATCATCAGGGTTAGAACAGATTCTGATTACAGTGGCACAGTCATGCCAAGATATGAACACACAGATGACGAACACATTGTTCTAAAACTCAAGAATGGATACAATGTGGGTCTTGAAATAAATAAGATAAGTAAAGTCGAATATCTCCTCACCACTCAAGGCAGCCAAGGAGAGCACATCCAGCCAAAGTTTGATTCTGCATTACTCAAGGTCTTGCTTCTCTCTACAGGTGGGACAATAGCTAGCAGAATTGACTACAGAACTGGAAGCGTCACTCCTGCCTTATCTGCGCAAGATCTTAACGCGTCGGTGCCAGAACTGTCTGAAATTGCAAACATTGATGCCGAGGTGTTGTTTTCCGAATATTCTGAGAATCTGACTCCTGAGCACTGGGTAAAGATAGCACAGAAATTGGATTCCCTGGCAAAATCTGATTACAAAGGAATCATAGTTGCGCATGGAACAGATACGATGCAATACACTGCTTCGTTCCTTTCATTTTCACTGGCAGGTTATCCAAAGCCAGTGGTTCTTGTAGGCTCACAACGATCGTCAGACAGGCCGTCGTCGGATGCAGCCCTGAATTTGATTTCTGCCGTCAGATTTATCGTAAAATGCGATGCAAATGGCATTTTTGTTGCAATGCACAACACCGAAAGTGATGATGAAGTTGCGTGTCACTTGGGAACCAGAGTAAGGAAGAATCACACAAGTAAAAGAAACGCGTTTGAGACGGTGGGTGGAAAACCTGCATTTATTGTTTCACAAGACGAACTAGTTCGCAACCTCGAGGGTTCATATTTTAAACAAAAAGAATACACCCCATCCATAAAGGTCAGCACCAGAGTGGCGTTGGTCAAGTATCACCCAGGCTATGACCCAAAGATAATAGAGGATATGATAAATCATGGTTATATGGCGATAATCTTCGAGGGCACTGGCCTTGGCCATGTTGGCAAAACCATGTACGAGGCGATTAAAAAGGCAAAACAGAAGCAGATTTTCCTTGGTATGACGTCCCAGTGCATTGATGGGCGAGTAAACATGGCAGTCTATGAGAGTGGCCGGGATCTGTTGCATCTTGGCGTGGTGCCTTTGTCAGATATGATTCCAGAAACTGCACTTGTAAAGGCAATGTGGGTTTGCGCAAACAATGACAAGAACATTGAAAATATAATGCGCACAAATATCGCTTCTGAGTTCACAGAATGAATTTTAAACAATCACAGTAAAGAGCGAGTGTGTCGGAGATTCAACTGGACAAAATAGGACTAAAGGTAGGCCTAGAGATACATCAACAGTTGGCCACCAACAAGAAGCTGTTTTGTGGCTGCAAACCTGTAGAATCGGTCGAGTTCCCAATCAGGTTTTCCAGAAGGCTGCGGTTGGCAAAAAGCGAGCTTGGAAGATACGACCCTGCTGCCTTGTTTGAATCCTCAAAATCAAAGACCATACAGTATTTTGCAAATCCAGAAAGCAGTTGTCTCGTAGAGTGCGACGAAGAGCCCCCTCACGGCCTTGATTCTGATGCCAAATTGACCTCATTGATTATTGCGTCGGCATTGCACTCTAATATTTTCAATGAGGGGTATGTTATGAGGAAGATCGTCATCGATGGTTCCAATACGTCGGGCTTTCAGCGAACAATGCTGGTATCGCAGGGAGGATATTTGGATGTGGATGGTAAAAGGATAGGAGTGCAGACAATATGCCTAGAGGAGGATGCTGGAAAGTTGCTCAAGGACACAGAGAACTCTAGGGAATACAGCCTTGATCGGCTTGGAATTCCTCTTGTCGAAATAGCACTGGAACCAATCAGCGGTTCACCGGATCAAGTGAAAAAGGTTGCATTATCACTAGGAAGACTTTTGCGCGTCACGCGCCGCGTGACAAGAGGCATTGGTTCCATCAGGCAGGATGTCAATATCTCTGTTGAAGGAGGAGGCATAGTTGAGGTAAAAGGAGTCCAGCAGCTGGATCAGCTGGAAAAGGTGATACTCTATGAAGCAAAACGCCAGCATGGATTGCAGCTCATAGCACAGAAACTAAAAAGAGTCGATCTTGACACCTTGTCAGAAGATGACGCAAAAGATGTGACTAGGCTCTTTGATGGTTGCAGTTCAAAGGTGATCCAAAAATCGCTCAAAGACGGAGCAGCAATCATGGCACTAAGAATCAAGGGCTTTGCAGGAATGTTTGGTTATGAGCCACATGCGGGAATAAGACTCGGAAGGGAGCTGGGCCAGCAGGTGAGATTTTTTGGCATAGGCGGCATCTTTCATTCTGATGAGCTGCCAAACTATGGAATTGAACAGGTCGATGTGGACAAAATTGCCGAGGTCTTAAAGATGGAAAAAAGTGATGGGTTTTTGATCATTGCAGGACCAAAAGAAAAGATCGAGTTTGCAATTGCCGCAACAATAAACAGAATAAAGGAAGCAAAAAATGGCGTTCCTGCAGAGACCCGTGCTGCGACACAAGAGGGTGAGACGGTGTTTTTGAGGCCAAGGCCCGGCTCATCTAGAATGTATCCGGAAACCGACATACCGCCAGTTCTGGTGACAAAGGAAGAAATTGCATTTGCAAAAAACAACATCCCGGGATCATGGAATGATACAATTTCTGCCCTGCAGAACAGATATGGACTAAATGCCCAACTGGCCGAGCAGATTTTTGACTCGGCTTACTTGGATTTGTTCGAGTCCGTCTGTTCAGACAACAAAAACAATCCAAATTTTGTTGCCTCGACATTGTGTTCTACGATAACAAATCTGCAGAGACGCGGGCTAAATTCAGATCTGCTAAAATCGGACCACATTAGAAAGGCATTTGACCTCCTGGCAAAAGGCGCAATTGCCAAAGAATCCCTTGAGATAATTTTTGAGAACATAATGTCAGCTAAAATAAAATCGCCCGACGAGTTTGTTCAAAGATACGCAAACGAATTTGGTGAAGGCGAATTGGAAAGGATAATTGATGAGATAATACAGAAAAACCTCCCGATCATTCAGAAACAGAGGGATCATTCTATTGGTCCGTTGATGGGGATTGCGATGCAAACTCTCCGAGGGAAGGTTTCTGGAGAAAAGGTAAACAAGGTTTTAGAGTCCAGAATTGCAAAAATATTAGAAAAATAAGAAACGTGAAGAACAGTTAATCTAGTTTTCTTCTTCCGGTTCCTCGTCCCATTGATACGTAACGACCCTTTGTTGAGGGTTTGGTGGTTTCTGGTGTATCGCCTAGTTTTCTCTTGCCTGTACCACGACCCGAGACGACGACTTCATCGCTGGCCTTTTCTTTTAGTTTTTTCTGGTATTCTCTAAACTTTTCGCCAGACCAGTTTTCATCTTGAGTATCGACTTCTCTACGGGTAGTGCCTCTGCCACCAACTTTGACAACCTTTACCATTAGGAAGCAATCGTCACACTATGGTTTAAAGTTGTTCATATTTGAATGCGGGAGGTGGGATTTGAACCCACGAACTCCTAGGAGATAAGGATCTGAACCTTACGCCGTTGACCAGGCTTGGCGACTCCCGCAATCAAGGGTTTTTAGTACTAAAATAAGTTCGTTATCCAAAATCTGGGCATGTTCAGGAAAGAAAAAATATCGTCCAGTCAGACCTAGTTGGTTGGAATTTACCGAGATTTATTGCAATAATTGCAAAAAGACGCTGGGTCGCTACAATATCAGATATTTTTCGGATGCAAAAATTGCCGAGCTGATAAAATCAGAGTATGCCGAGCACCACAGAGAAGGCCACGAGATATCCATATCAAGGGTAGTAAAGCGACCCTAGTCCAGCGTTTGGCCAAATTTTTGTAGTAGCTCTTTTTGTTGCCTGCTCAGTTTGGTGGGTATTTCTACAACTAGTCTTATGTATTGATCCCCCCGCCCACGAGAATCTACGTGAGGCATTCCTTTTCCTTTTAATTTTATTATGATGTTAGGTTGTGTTCCTTCCTCAACTTTGAGTTTTTCATTCTTTTCTAACGTTGGTACCTCGATTGTCTTTCCCAGGCATGCATCAACTATTGAGATTTTTGCGTCATAAAAGATATCTGCCCCATCCCTTTTGAAAAAGGCGTGTGGCTTTATTCGTATTCGGACGATTAGATCGCCGCTTATTCCCCCCGGTATTGATTCACCTTCGCCGCTAATTACATAATCACCATTATCGATGCCTGGTGGAATATCAAACGAGAGATGTTTCATGCCCCGCATTTTGCCAGTTCCTTTACACTCAGAACATGGTTTTGGTATGAACTTTCCTGCTCCCCTGCACTTGGTACAAGGTTGAACTGTGACAAATGTTGAAAAGCCCATGTTACGGGTCATTCTCATCTGCCCCTGTCCCCTGCAGGTAGGACATGTTTCTGGCCTAGTACCAGATGCACAGCCACTTCCGTTACAAACGTTGCAATCGACATTTTTTTTAATATCGATCTCGAGTCTTTTACCGGAAAATGCATCCTCAAGGGTTATGGTTGTTTCATGGAGGAGGTCATGTCCTTTTTGTCTTGCAAAACCGCCAAAACCGCCAGATCTGCCAAAAAGAGATTCGAAAATGGAATCAAAGCCACCAAAACCAAAGTTGGAGAAAATGTCATCAAAATTACCTCTTGCTCCTTGGAATATGTCTTCAGTTGAGTATCTGCCCTCAAGTCCTGCATGGCCGTACTGATCATAGATCTTGCGTTTTTCTGGATCAGACAAAACCGCATATGCCTCTGAAATCTCCTTAAAGTGTTCTGCTGCCTCTGGTGATTTGTTCCTGTCAGGATGGAATTTTAAGGCTAGTTTTCGATATTGGGATTTTACGGTATCTACTGTGTCGGTTTTAGAGACCCCCAGTACCTCATAATAGTCTCTTTTTGCTGACATTTTCCAGTTTTAGACCATATGCAAGGTCAGGGCGTAGTGCTCTGGCCTTCTGAGGGCCCACCTTGGGTTTGTTGCTCACTTGGAGGAGGTGTGACATTTTTGTACAATTCCGTTGTAATTTGATTGACAATGGTTTTCAGTGCATCGAGTTTTGGTCGGATTTGGTCTGGTTCCTTGTCAAGTACCTCCTTTAGCTCCTTTACTGCTTCGGAAATTTTGATCCCTTGTTCTTGGGTTAGTTTGTCCTTTAGATCTTGGTTTAGCAGTTTCTCGGTTGTGTAGACAAAGCTTTCTGCCTCGTTTTTTAGATCTACTGTTTCTTTTTTCTTTTTATCATCATCGGCAAATTTCTCGGCGTCCTGCTTTAGTTTCTCGATTTCTTCTTTAGATAGTTTTGAGCCTGCTTGAATTGTTATCTTGGCCTCTTTTTTGGTGCCAAGATCCTTTGCTGTTACATTTAGAATTCCATTTGCATCGATATCAAATTTTACCTCGATTTGTGGGATGCCTCTAGGTGCTGGAGGGAGTCCTGTAAGATTGAAACTTCCAAGTGAGACATTGTCTGCTGCCATCGGCCTCTCGCCTTGTACTACGTGAATCGTGACGGCAGTCTGGTTGTCTGCTGCGGTTGTAAACACCTTGGTTTTCGAGGTTGGGATGGTGGTGTTTCGTTCAATTAGCGGTTCGCGTAAGCCGCCGAGTGTTTCGACGCCCAAAGTAAGCGGGGTTACATCGAGAAGTACAATGTCACTTGTCACGTCACCTGCTATTATTCCCGCCTGGATTGCAGCCCCTACCGCGACTGCTTCCATTGGATCGACGCCAGATTCTGAGGTCTTGCCTATTACGTCGCCAACAAATTTTTTTACCAGTGGGATTCTTGTCGGACCGCCAACCAGTACTATTTTTGAGACATCCGAGGTAGTAAGTTTTGCGTCACGCAATGCGTTATCTATCGAGGCCCGACACTTTTCTACAATCGGCCTGATGAGTTCTTCAAATTTTGCCCTCGTTAGTTTAATATCGAGATTTTTTGGTCCTGCGGTTGGATCGTATGATATGAATGGGAGGTTGATGTCAGTCTCCATTACTGTCGAAAGCTCTATCTTTGCTTTCTCAGACGCTTCCCTTATTCTAGTCATTGCAGTGCTGTCTTTTGTAAGATCGACTCCTGTGGTTTTACGAAATTCATTGGTAACATAATCAATGAGCACTTTGTCCATGTCAGTGCCTCCAAGCTGTGTGTCGCCAGAAGTACTCAACACCTCAAAGACACCACCCCCCATCTCCATAATGGTGACATCAAGTGTTCCTCCCCCAAAATCAAATACCAAGATTTTCATGTCTTGGCTTGCTTTGTCAAGACCAAAAGCAAGAGATGCGGCGGTAGGTTCATTGATTATTCTTACTACATCGAGACCGGCAATCGTGCCTGCGTCTTTTGTTGCCTGCCTTTGGTTGTCATCAAAATAGGCAGGAACTGTGATTACTGCTTTTTCAATTTTTTCTCCCAGGAATGCCTCAGCGTCCTTTTTGATCTTTTGTAGAATAAAGGATGAGATTTGCTGAGGTTTGTAGTCTTTGCCTTGGATTTTGAAAGTGTGATCGCTGCCCATCTTTCTTTTTGCGGCAATAACCGTGTTGTCCGGGTTTGTGATGGCCTGCCTTCGTGCTGGTTCTCCAACCAGGAGTTGGCCGTCTTTTGTAAAAGCTACCACGGATGGAAACGCCTTGCCACCAATCGATGTGCCTTCGGCAGCAGGTATTAGGACAGGTTTTCCCCCCATCATTACAGCCGCAGCAGAATTGCTTGTTCCCAGATCAATGCCTAATATTTTTGCCATTTTTTCACCATCAGGTTATTTTGATTCCAGTTTTTTTCGATATTTCTACCAATGTCGGTCTAAGCGTCCTTTTATGAGAAATATATCCCTTCCTGATTTCCTTCGTAATTATACTTTCATCCAAGCTGTCATCCTCAATTACAGATATTGCCTCGTGAAGATTTGGGTCAAATATCTCTCCTAGAGCATCGATTGGTTCAACCCCATACTCTGAGAGTAATACATCAATGTTTTTCAAAATTGAGTCGAGGCCTTGGGCATTTGGATTTTCTTTT
>SBBK01000124.1 GCA_005240025.1 archaeon | reverse complement strand
CGGTGTTTCCTCCATTGCTGGTTCCTCAGCTGCCGGTGTTTCCTCCATTGCTGGTTCCTCAGCTGCCGGGACCGCCTGAGGCGCAGGCGGTGTCATGGTTTGTGCTGGTGTTGAAACGCTTATTGCCGAAAGCGACATAGCAATCGCAATAAACGCAACAGCAACTCCCATAGAAAAAGCAATGCCGAATTTGTCTGCGGCTGTCATGACGCTAGTGATACATGCACACTAAATAAAGCTACCCGCAATTGATTCCGTACGACTTCGCATTGTGACTGTTCCCAAAGTGTAAAATCCGCCTGCTTTTTGTGTTATTTTGTCTTAATTTTGGCTCTGGCGTGGCTGAATTTTTCCCAGTCACACTTTGAAGTCTGTTAAAAGGTAAAAGCATCCTTGAGTAAGATCTGCAGGTCTTCTTTTAGATAATCGTCGTTTATGCCCAACCTGAGGTTTTCAAGGAGCGTCTCAATTATGACACATTGATTTTTTGAAAACTGATAATAGCATTCCAGCACGGCGTCATACGTCCTGGCCTCTCTGTACATCTGCCAAAAATTATCTGACATCAACTGATAGTTGTATAAAAATATCCTGATCGGTTCCTGTACTCCTGCCGAGGAATTGTATCTGAGCAAGTTTACAAGCAATTCTTCTAACCTCGCATCTAAATTGGCCTCGAAAATAGACTTGTAAATGCTAGATACTGCCAGAACTGTCTATTCGTTTAAAACAAGATAAAACTATTCCTGGTTAAAACTAACGTATGTTTGTGCTCTCTTTATTGTTGCTGAACACCTTTACATTTTGCGAGCGAGAAAGCCCAAACTCTTTAGGGGTTGGGAGCATGTCAGACAGGTTAGCCCTGTCCTTCGATAATTGTTAGAGTCATGGTGCTAATTATGTGCTTGATCTTGCGAATTTTGCCTGTGATTACTTTTTCTAATTCGTGCTGCGAGTTTGCCACTACCTTGCAGACTACTTCATAGTAACCAAAGACGTCTCTGGCCTCTTTTACTTCCGGTATGTATTTTAGATTCCTGATGACATAATCTGCTTCGGTCGGCTCGCAGTGTATTATGACGTATGCACCTGACATTATTACTGTTCCTCGTTTACCATCATTGTTATGGCAGATTCAATGTTTTCAATCTTTCTGAGCTTTTCAAGCACAACACTCCGTAGTACGTCGTCATTCGCGGCAGTGAGCCTCACTATTATGTCGTAAATACCAAAAACGCCGTGAACCTCGTATGACAACAGATCCGAATTCCTGAGGGCAGCCTTTACTTTGCCAATTATCTCTTTTTCATGGTTTATTCTTGAATTTATTAAAAAATACGCAGTAGACACGGCCTATTCCTGGCCCTCAATTCCCATCAGGGTAAGCGTAGAACGAATCCTGTCTATCTTGCGAATCTTCCACGTGATTATCTCTCGCAGTTGCTCAACCGTTGGCGTCTCTATCTTGACAAGTATATCGTATGCCCCAAAGACGCCCCTGACTTCTTTTACGCCATCGATTGGTTTTATCTGATCAATTATGGCCTGCTCTGAACCAATCTCGCAGTTTATCAGAACATATGCGGTTGCCATTATCTGACCCTCTGTGTACTATATGGAAGCTGTGACATGTAAACATATTTGCACTGGCCGTATATATAATGAATTATAAAATAATCAATCAAATGTTCACTAGTTTGGCTTTATTGTATATGGATTTTAGCTAAATTTGAGTTTGTCTGGACGCAACATTCTGTTGTATCTCAATCCAAACCTGTGCGCCTCATCGCGTGCAAACTGAAGTGTTTGCAGCGACCTGCGGTCCCTTGAAATTCTGATGGGCAGCTTTTGTGTCGGCACGAAAATCTCTTCGTTTTCTTTAGCTATTGATATACATGGGATCTCGAGTGCAAGACTCTCAAGGGCAGAAACCGCTGCATTTAGCTGTCCTTTGCCGCCGTCTATGAGGATGAGATCTGGAAATTTGGATTTTTCGCTTTCTAGCCTAAAATACCTGCGTTTTATTATCTCGTTTATCATGGCAAAATCATCTTGGCCCTTTATGGTTCTTATCTTAAATCTTCGATATCCTGATCTGTCTGGCGTCCCGTCCACAAATCTGGACATTGCACCTACTGCGTAGTCTGCTCCATGATTTGAGATATCGAAACATTCTATGATTTTTGGCACTGCGGGCAAACCCAGAATCTCTTTGAGTTCAACAAGTTTGGGCTCAAACCCAAGCATGTTTGAAATTTCGATATTTTTCATAATCAACTCTATCAACTCTTTTCTTTTTCCGCTTCCTGGCACCAGTATACTGGTCCGGCGCCCTGCCATCTCTGTGAGCATCTGTTCAAGCAGTTTGGCATTATCTGGCATCTCTGAGACCACGATAAATGGCGGTATCTGGGCCACAGTGTAATACTGGAACAGAAAATTGGAAAACGAGTTATCGCCAACCAGATCAAATGAAAATCTGGTGCTGTCCTTGATTACGCCATTCTGTTTTCTGAATGTCATTATCCTGGCAGTCTGATCCATGTTCTTGATGCCAAAATATTCCTCGTTATTTCCTGCGACGCTTTCCATTTTCTGACTGGTTTTGAGGCTGGTAAGGCGCCTTAGCGTGTCTCTCAATTCTGCAGCACGCTCAAAGTGGAGGTTTTTTGAGGCTTCAAGCATGTCTGATTCAAGTCGCTTTGTATATGCCGCAAGGTCCCTGCCCCTTAGGATGTATTCCAGATCCGATACGTGTTGTTGATATCTTGTCCGGGCCTCCCTGAACTCACACGGCGCCTCGCAGTTGCCAAGATGATACTCAAGGCACAGCTTTTTTGGCAGCGTTTTGCAGATCCTTATCTTGAATGTTTTTCTCAATGACCCTACGGTTAGAAGCTTTGAGCTCCCAGAGGTAAAAGGACCATAAATTCTACCGCCGCCCAGAAACCTTCCGTCCCTTGTTCTTCGTGCCACTACGAGTCGTGGATATTTTTCATCCGTGACTCTGAGGTATGTGTAACGTTGCTGATCCTTTAATTCAATGTTATAGATCGGTCTGTATTGTTTTATCATGTTTGACTCTAGCAAAAATGCCTCACCCTCGTTGTCCGTCAGCACAAACTCGATGCTGGAAATTTTTTCAACGAGTTTCTGTGTTTTATAATTTTGATTTTTAATAAAATAAGATCTGACTCGGTTTCTGAGATTTTTTGCCTTACCAATGTAGATGATCCTGCCGTCCCTGTCTTTCATCAGGTATATTCCGGGATGCGAAGGAATTGAGACTTTTCTGATGTCTAGTGCCAATTTATGATCTTTTTTAGAAACTGTCCTGTGTAACTTTTTGGGTTGCTGG
>SBBK01000144.1 GCA_005240025.1 archaeon | reverse complement strand
GTTCATGATCACAAAACTTTTTCCAGATTATATTAAGATTGGGCAGAATTGCTCTGTTAACTTTTTCAGGTTTGCCAAGACATGTTAACAGTGCCGGCAGAATTCTTCCGCAGGTATCAGTTTATGTTGGTTATTCTGCAGTTGGATTCGTCCCAAGAGGTATGACAAAAAACGTTAGCTCCTCGCTTGTGGCTTTGTAGTTTTCGCCATACGCAGTGACATTTAGAAGGTAAGGGCCAGTTCTTGCGTTATCTGGTATGATCAGCCGATCCTCATAGTAACCAAACTCAGTTGTGGTCCCATTTGAAATCTTGATTATATTGCCCAGCGGGTCGGTAACTTTTGCAGTGATACCGACTCCTGCGATATAGCCTGAGGCCTGATCAAAGTTGGAAAGGGGGTTTGATTTTGGATCAAATGTCTTGACAGTAAATTTGTACAGGTTTTTCCACTGGACCCTGTTAAAGTGTTTTACAAGTAACAGGACATCCTGTTTTTCTTTGACCTTTGTTTGTTGCGCATCAGATTCGCTCTTGGCAAACATCAAAGAAAGCGTCATTCTTTGGGATGTATCGTCTTTGATTGCCAGGCCAGTCATCTGATAAATAGAGCCATGTGAGTTTGACGTAACCAGTCTGCCGGTCCCCGTTACCTCAAGGCCATCATTTGAGGTTGCCCCGAGTCTGAAGATTTTGGAGTTTTGAAAAAACGACAGATCAGCATTAGTTAGAGAATGTAGTTGAGCGCCTATTTGCAGGCTTCCTCCCTGCAGGACAACCATTGCGGAATCGAGTTTAAGGCTGATTGATGTGTCTTGGATTTGCCTGTCAGATATTGTATATCCAACGCCATCCAAACCATAATCAGCATAGATAGGCGCCATGGCCATGGAAATCACAATCAGAACAATCAAGAATTTCATAGTGTTGATTTTCAATCAATTACTTTTAAAATTTGAGATGTGCCACCAGTCTAGTTAATATCACACCCAGAATGAAACATCATGTCTTGAAAAAGACTAAAACTACATACATTGCTGCAGGCATAGGCATACTCATCATCACCCTTGGGATATTTTACACCTATTCAGCCGACCAGGCAAAGATTCGTGGCTTTAACTTTGGAAACAAAATACAGGCAATCCAGGACGAGCTAAAGCAGGTCCAGTCAGAATTTTATTTCAAAAAATCCATGCTCGGTGAAAATCAGATGACAAAAGACGAGTTTTTTGAGTTTACGCAAAAACACTTCCAAAAACTTGAGGAGATAATATCAAAATATGACAGTCTCTCACCTCCGGATTCCTTTGCAAAATCAGTCGAGTTGTTCAAAATATCAACGCAAAAACAGCTTGAAAGCGACAGGCATCTGGTGGAATGGCTCAAGACCAACGATACAGCAGACAGGGTCAGGTCAGACCTTTTGTTGCAGGAATCGTTCGAAGATGAGATGGCCGCTCTAGCCTCGTTTAACAAGGCAAAAAACCCAGCAGGATAGCTCAGAGCAATCCCTTTTGATGCAGCAGATCCAATGTGGGCAGAATCATCTCCAGAACAAGTTTTTTCTCAAGCGGAACCTGACTGGCAAACTTGATTGGAAACGTAAGACTCAGCATGTCCTGATCTGTGTGCGAAATGGTAATAGAATGCCGCATGTGGTTTGCAAGCAAAAACTCTCTCCATGCACCAACACGCTCACGTACACCCTCAAGTCTTGCTGCCAGATACAAAATGTCCATTTCCTCATTAGAGTCAAAGATCTCAAATTTGACCATCGGTACAGTCAGATATCCGCCCGATACCTTATCGTGGTTTTTGTGCATCTGTTCTATTGTCTCCTCAATTTTGTCTTCGGGAAAAATCTTGCCGTAGTCGGGATCAAAGTATCCGGCAATTTTGTGGTTCCTGTCATAAATTCTAAAAAAGGTGTCCTCACGCTCAATTTTCCACATAAACCACCGAACCGCACCAACTGTTATAAATCATGGATTCAAATCAAAACAAAATGGCAATCACAAAGCACACAAAAGACTTTCTTGCGAGTTTGATAGAGTACTACACAAGCGAGGCACCATCATACAGGCAAATAGCCCAGTCATACTCGCCCGAGGTCACATCAATTGAGGATGCGGCGTTTGGCATAATTGCAGGATGCATCTATTCTGCGTTTTTGCGTGCTTATGAAAACGAAAACAGAACAGTAGAACTTGACGACGTACAGGAGTTTAATGCAATTCTCAAGGAAAAGGCGGCAGTTATCAAAAACGCCATCAAAAAGGCTCCAGTATGAAATAAATCCAGACGGAAAAATCAAAAAACATGGCAGACAGCACCAGATACAGAATCCAGCAAATAGTAGACAGCGGTCAGGTTGTACAGATTATGCTTGCCGAAGACGTTCAGACAGAGCCAGTATCACAAAAACAGCTTATTCTGGATTCTGTTGCAAAAAAGCTGGATCCGGAGCTTAGAGATCAGGTTCAGCCCTTGCTTGAGGCAATTTTGCAAGCCCAGCCCACAATCAAGATAAAAAGTTACGACCAGAGCACCATAACAATTACCATGCCCCGCATCAGGTATGAAAGGATGGGAAGACCCCAGGTTGGCGAGGCCCTTGACATCAACATTTCAAGATCAAAGTAGTTTTCCTATTTCCTGTACGGAATGCAGT
>SBBK01000171.1 GCA_005240025.1 archaeon | reverse complement strand
GGGCATTGTCCGGCAGCAGAATACACTCCAAGCTTGACAGGATAACCTCGTCGTTTGCCATAATCAGCAGCAGTTTTCCCGTGTGGTGGATCGGCCTTTTGATGATTTTTGCCTTTTCTTTTTCATACCAGCTGTTTCCCGCAAGGGCAACTCCGCTCATACCCCCCTCGGACCCCGGATATCTCGCTGCCCTCCTGTACCACATGAGCCTGCCCCTCATCACGATAGTTTTGATTGGGTTTGGGACGTGGGCATACCTTGTCAGAAATTTTATGGCCGGAATAATGCAGGAGGACTTTGTCTTTGTAAAAAAGACAATCGGAATCAGCAGGCGCAAGATAGTCTTTGGTAGCGCGTTAAAAAACGCCGCCCCTCCAATTGTCACGGTTCTTGCCCTGAGCCTGTCCGGCTCCCTTGGCGGCGCCATAATTACGGAGGCCGTCTTTGACTGGCCCGGCATGGGGCGCCTTTACTTTGAGGCAATAAGCGTGATGGATTTGCCTGTAATCATTGGTGCTACCTACGTCCTGACCGCATTTTTTCTGGCGAGCATCTTTATCTCGGATCTTCTGTACGGGTATCTGGACCCAAGAATCAGGACGGTCTAGATGTCATTTCCAGAAATAAGGCACAGCTTTGCCAAAAACAAAACAGGCCTTGTCGGGCTGGGAATACTGACGCTGCTTGTGCTTCTGTCTGCGGCCACGTTTGTCTCCATACCGGTTGAGATGTACAGGGAATGGAACAATCCTGCCAGCTGGACCGCATACCCGAAATCTGCACTGCCCGGATGGGTGAACTTGTTTTCCGAAAAAAAGATCCCGGAGCACCTTGTGGTATCAGGTTCGCAGACAACGCTTTCAGAGAACGGCCCCATATCTGCGACAGTTGAGCAGTTTGAGTTTGATTACGATTTCGACTATTTCCCAAATGATTTCATCTTCCAGTATACTGCACAATACCAAAACTCGCCCGTGCTTTATCTGGATGTGCAAAGGCCCGACGGCATTACGCTGCGCCTTGCGTCCCTGTCGCTGCCGCAGGCATCCGGGCAAACCGTGATTTCAGACAGGATTTTTTCCACAAACGAGATGATGCGAAAAAACCTCGTCCTGCAATCGCCGTTTTCGTACCCAGTGGACGGCATGCCGGCAAAGGAGATAATCTTTGCCAGATCAGACAAGCACGAAGTCCTGAAGGGCAGGTATGTCTTTTTGGCAAAATTGGCCGGTGCGGGTTCACAAAACATTACAGACTCGAAGCTGATTTTGGGGGGCAAGGCATTTGGTCTTGCCGGCACCGACGAGCTGAGGAGGGACCTGGCAATAGGGCTGCTCTGGGGGACGCCCGTAGCGTTGTTTATTGGAACAGTGGTGTCTGTTGGTTCTGTGGTGTCCGGTCTTGTCTTTGGAGTGTATGCTGGCTACAAGGGTGGAAAGACAGACGAATCCATGATGCGCCTCAACGATGTGGTTTATGCGCTCCCGGCCCTCCCCTTTTTGATAATTTTGTCTGTTACCACATCAAACAGCATATTTTTGCTGATTGGCTTTTTGATGATTTTTGGGTGGGTCGGAGTAGCCAAGGTCTCAAGGAGTATGGCGCTTCAGATAAAGACAAGACAGTTTGTCGAGGCCGCCAAGATGATGGGTCAAAAAGACTCCAGGATTGTTTTTAGGCACATCATACCCCAGATAATGCCGTATGCGCTTGCAAGCATTGCCATTTCGGTTCCTGCTGCAATCACCACAGAGGCGGGCCTGAGCTTTCTGGGCCTGGGGGACCCCGCGTTTCCCACATGGGGCCAGATACTACACGATGCAAAAGCCCACGGTGCTGCAGCAAGGGGTCTGTGGTGGTGGATTATTCCGCCCGGCGCAATGATAGCACTGACTGGCCTTGCCTTTGTCTTTATTGGAAATGCGTTGGAGACTCTGGCAAACCCAAAGCTCAGACGCTAAAATCCCGGATTATTCTGATGGTCTGGTCGTTTAGCTTGATCGTGTACGCCGCGGCGTTTGGGTCGTTCTGCTGGGAAAGCGTCTCGGCAAACGCCGTCTTGTCCTTGCCCCGCTCATACGTGCCACCGGTTTCTTTGACGCAGAGAGGAAACTTTTTCATGCCGATTCCGGATTTTGCCAGATAAGCTATGAATTTTTTGTACCTCTCGGTTTCATACCAGTCCGTTTGTTTTTCATCGCAGGCGGCAATCCAGGCGTCTATTGAGTTTTGGTAGATTGCCTGCTTGCGCAGGTCTTCCAGCGTCATTTAGAAATCTGCGCGCTTCATCTTTGAGCCGCATCTGGGACAGCTGGCGCCCTTGAATCTGTGATTGCATGTAAGGCAGACGTATTTTACCCCGCCCTCAGAAGAGCCGATTCCAAAGAATCCTCCGCCTCCAGAATCCCCGTATCCACGCATCCTGCTCATGTACCTGCGGCGGATGAAAAGTGGCAGCATGATGAATATGGCAAGTGCCGCACCCAGCCCGTATGGGAAAGGCAGGATCATTTGCAGACCTATGCTTACTGCCAGGGACGCAAACAGGAATATGAGGTAGTTTTTGTAGTTGTACAACACATACAGTGGCTTTAAAAACCTTATAAAGTTTTGTCGATTTTTCAGCTACAAAATCCAATCCCTGTGTTTGCTGCTACAGGCCATAGCGAACTAACTCAAAAACGATCTCCAGTCTGTTGTCTTTTAATATAATATCAGAGGTGTTATTGCTTTAGTTTTGAAAGACTATGAAGTCAGTTAGTTCGTACATGCAGTTTTTCATTTACTAATTCTTTGGCTTCTGGTGGCAGTGTGTCAAAATCAAAAACTCTGGCGTGGAGACCACAAACAAGCTGTGCCGCAGTTAGAAACTCGTGGTCTACGTGAGGG
>SBBK01000129.1 GCA_005240025.1 archaeon | reverse complement strand
GCCAATTCCAGATGTTGTGATTTTGTCAAATGGTATGATTTCAAACCGGATCTTTTGTGATAAAAATTGCGTAAGGTTTTTTGTGAAAACCGAACCGTTGTCAACCACCAGGAGCATTTACTTGCCCACTTGAATTGAAACGTAGTGAAGCTCCGGTATGCCGTCAACCTGGGTTATGACGCCGACATTTACTGCGTCATCCTCTTCCCACAGAAACACCCGTTTGTTTGTCACAATAAAGTCGTCTATGAATTTGTTTAACATCTCATTTGTTGCGTCTACATCGGACTGGCTAAACAATGAGATCTCGCCTTCCTTAAACGACACCGGGATTTGCAATGATGTCGGTGTCACAATTTCTAGGTCTTTTTGTTCAAACGCAGACAAAATTTGTTTGATTCTTGTGTCTTTATCAAGCTCGGCCTCCCCCCCTGTTGCAGCAGGTACCACTCCCGAAAGCTTTCGCAGGTATGCCTCAAAGGCCTCGTGCTGCGTGTTTCCAAGTCCCACGTAGTATTCTCCGTTGAATGCAGCGCCAACGGTTGCAATGGTTCCTAGCTGGGCCACAACTCCCCCTCCAGAACCTGCCGTATAAACTGGAATAAAGTAAACATCATGATCGCCGATTTTGTACAGTATGTTGTCCCCAATGCGCGGCGTCCTCAAAAGTGTCTTTAGCTGGGCAAAGTCATTGTCCTTGTCCAGTGCCTCCCTGACAGCAGTTGGACCAATTAGTTTTGTAGTCGAGTTTAGCGGGACCTCATAAAACTGCATGTGGCCAAGTGTTGGCAGATCATTTTCTACTATCATGTATCCTGAGAGGTTTTTGCCCTGCGAGCCCCTCAACTCCAACGACAAAAGGCCCAGAAACTTTATGCGGTCGTATCCCGGCGGCTTTGCCTCGATATAGTACGCATCCAGTTTTTCTGGAATTTCAAAGAACTCGTTTGCCTGGATGAACGTCTCTGTGTCTGTTACATGATAAATGTTAAACATCTCCGTCTTCCATGTAAACAATTCCTGTGGATACCTGATCTGCTCTTTTAACCACGAGGGTATTGGTGCAAATTTGGAACCATACTGGCTTTCCAGTATTTTTGCAAAATAATCATCACCGTATTTTAGCAGCGTAATGTCTCCCTGATATGTGTCGACCAGAGCAAATCCCACAAGACGCAGGTACGGGTTTCCAACTGACCATGGCACAGAATGAGTGTCAAATCCGACAATTAAGGGAATGAGCCAGTAGGTGTTTTTCCCATCGGTCACAGGATACAGATCCAGTTTCTGCCCAAAGAGGCTGTATAGGAAATATGGATAGAGCAGCTCCATTCTGTCGTATATGTCCTTGTATCTCATGACATGCACTGGTGTTGACGGATATGACAGAAGAAAGTTTGGTTCAAAAATCCAGCTTAGTGGTGGAGAGACGTCTGTTCCGCCCCTGCCTGAATAAAACGCACCTATCAATTCGGCACTCGTGCTTCCGCGAGTGGTTGGGTACGCAGACCAGGTCTGGTCAAATAGCCCTCCCTCCCCGTAATAGATTGCCCTCTGGGAGAAGAGATCGCTGCTTTCTATTGACTGTCCCGTGGTTGCCTCAAGCGTCAGAAATCCGTTTGGAACGTGTGTGTATACTAGGTGTTCGTTGTACCAACGATTTTCCAGACTGACGGTTGGCGGGAGAACTGGCTTCATGGAGGCAGTCCAGTATAAGGTGTTGTTGAATCTCAGTATGTCGTTGTCTTCAAAGTCGATATATGGGATTAGTCCAATTTCCGGCTTTAGCTTTGCATATGCTGCCTCCCAGTCCCATATACGTATAGAGTTTAGCACATCACCATTTTTTTCTATGTAGGAAGCGATGTTGTTTGGAGAAACAGACACGAGTTTTACGTCGTTGGTTGTAGTTTTGATCTTGTCCAGCTCACCAAGATATCTGTTTATTTGGATCTGTTGCTGTGTGTAGGGACCAAGGTATTCGATTTTACGAGTGTCTGCGATGCTGTTGTTTACCGCCATGATCGAGGAAGCTATTATTCCAATGGCAACAAGTGTAAAGACGCGTATGTAGATATCCCGCTTTATTGGATGGGTTAGGACTTTGGCCCGGATTTTATCAAGGACTGAAAATGCAACAAGCGCAAATCCGGCCGCCAGTGTCCCCCCGATTATATACCGCGTATTGTAGTCTATCTGGTCGATGAAAAACATGTTGATTCCGGCCCAGATTACGCCGATTCCAATTATTGCCTCAATTGTGGAGACATAGTTTAGGAACTTGGGTTTTCCTTGGGACGAGTCATAGATGTAAGAAGTGATTATCTTTATGATGGAATGAAAACCAACGTAGATTGCCAGTCTGATGCCTATAACGCCAAGCAGTGGAGGCACAAGAATGGTAAGTGCTGGAATGAGCGGGATAACTGCCTGGGCACCGTCTGCAGAAGATGGCGTAACAAACGGGAGCGCAAATAGATTTGGCAGGTTGTTTATGCCCAGGTCGTTGCCGTCAAGTGTGTAAACTAGCGCAAGACCAAACATGGTGTTTACAAAAAATGCCCCGAAGAGAAAGATCTTGGTAATCTGCCAAATGACAAAATGCGGAACGCCCAGTTTGTAGTCCCTGAAACTTGAGATGTTTTTTGAGACCGGGTCGTGTGTTGTTCTGTTCAAAAATGTGATTATCACGCGTATTGAATACCATACAATTGATGAGCGGTTCTTGACATCTACATTGACAAGTGCTATGGCGCCAAGGACAAGAGCGGAGACTATAGAGTAGTAGAGAGGTTTTGTAAACTGGTCACCAAACTCTGACATGTTTAGCGACAGGATGACACCCTGATTTCCAACGATTGCCAGAACTATGATCCCTATGATTCCGATTATTCCTATCCGTATGTATTTGCCAGCATCTGGAGGCGGTGAATTAGTTTCACTAGAGGAACTGTACAAAATCAAGGTTTTTCCTTTGTGGATTAATTAATGTCTTGGGGTGATGAACTCAGTAAGGCTTGCGCATCCTTTGCAGATCATATAAATCGCGGCATATTTTGGTATGGAAACCCGTTCCTTTTTGTAGGGACCAAACTTTTTGTTTTTTAGCTTAAATTCCACCGGGCAGTCCGCAAGAACGGTAACCTCGTCATCATCTATAAAGCATGAATCTGATGCCGGGTTGAATCTGGAAAGATCCTTACACAGCGTTTTTGCAAGGCCACTTTTGCTGTTTATTGTCCCCCCAAGCCGAAATATTCGATGGACATCTATTGTCACGTTTGGGTCTAGTTGCACGCCTAGCTGGCTTTGGATTTCTTCCAATTTTTTTTTGAGTGCAACATAACCATCAGAGATTATCTGCCGTGAGATCTTGGTCTTGTTTGATTTTGAGCCGAAAATTTGTTTTGAGATGCGGCCCGGCCAGCCGCTTTCGTCGATGTCCGGGAACATGGATTTGCCAAAATTTGATTGCCTTGCGCCAAAGGTTTCCGGGATGACACCCTTGAACATCAGATAGTCGACAAGTTCTGCTCTTTGTCTTGAGTCGAGTTTTTCGTAATTGGAATTTGTTACGTGTATGTGAAACCCTTCGTTGCCGGAAAAATATACCTGAATGTTTTCTTTGATTCCAAGATCAGATTCTAAAATACTGATCAGTTTTTTTACCTCGCCTTTTGCCGCCAAAATGCAGTCTTTGCACAGAACCGACGTGGTTTCAAATTTGGTCGAGTTGCATTGTGGGCATTTGTCCTGATTTGTGATGTTTGTGCAGCTGGTGCATTTTTTAATTGTGTGACCGGCCCTGCAGGGGAGATGGAGATCTTTTGAGTCTATATCAAATATGAGCTCGGCGTCCTGCCATTCTTTTTCTGCCATTGGGAGGTTTGGAAACAGATAGCGTGCATTTGAACAGTAGACATCAGATGGACTCTGGGTCAGGAGCAGGAGGTGCAGCTCCCTGTCGGATTTGAGCGAGATGTGCCTGTTCATGCCGGAGTTGAATTTTTGATATCCAAACTCGCGTTTTTCTGGATCTGCTGGAGTGCGGACGAGGTCAGAGTGGTCAAAATAGTATTTTTTGAGCGAGTCTTCTACAAGCTTGATGTCTTTTTCATGCATTGATTTTCTTCCTTCCAAATTGGAGCGGGTTGATTATATTGTTGCATTCTGGTATGGCGTAGCAGAGATTTTCACTTTTTAGCTTGTCGCATGAGGGGCAGGCATATTTCGTTCCGCTACCAAAGTTTCCTGCCAAGTGCTTTAGTTGGTATACTGTGATCTTTTCGTTGTAGTCTGGGGCATTTTTGAAGAGGGGTGAGATTTCCTCGATTGTCTGGCCCTTGTTTAGGAGATATGTTGCAAGCATGAATCTGCCAGAGTGGGGGAGGTTTTCCCCCTTGTTGAGTGTCTCCATTGCGTGCTTGATGCATGGCGGATATTCTGTTGTTTGGACAAACTGGACGGTGAACTTTTTTGCCAGATTGATGAGGTCAGATACTGGTTTTTTGAATGATTCAGGTACTGATGGTATATTTGCGGACTGGATCTTTGATATGATAAAATTATCAAGTTCCATTCTGATCAGCCTCACAGTTTCATGGGCCGAGAGAAACACGGATCCGTTGTCTACCAGTCTGTTTACCAGTTTCCATTCCCGCTCATGGAAATGAACCGAGTGTTTTAGATAGTCTGAAATAGGTATTACAAAATAGTCGTCATGTTTTTGAATTTCCATGCCAAAAAGATCATGAATTATTTTTATTGCAAGCTGTTCGCTTGCTATGTTGTCTGCTAGGTCTTTTTCGAGAAATTTTTCCGCGCGTCTTGCCTCTGCAAGCGAAAACCGTCTGACAAGTGTGTTCATGCTGCTTTGTTTTAGTAGTATGACTGCTACAAGAAACGAAAACACTTCAACATCCAGGTTCTTTATGTCGGAACTGAAGATCTTGCCGTTTGCTGCAGCCTCGATTCGAGACATTGCCAGCGCGATAATTGGTTTTAGGT
>SBBK01000029.1 GCA_005240025.1 archaeon | reverse complement strand
CAGGTAGGCGATGTACTCACAGTTCTTGCCGATGACCCAAACGCCGAAGAAGACATCTCGAGATGGGTCAAAAGAAACGGCCATGAGCTTTTGTCGCTGCAAAAAAAAGAAAGCGAGCTGGAATTTTCAATCAAAAAGGTGAAGTGATATGGCAACCAAAGTCCGCACCGACCCCGGGATACTGGACAAAATTGGCAACACTCCGCTGGTCAAACTGGACTCTCTGTCTGCCAAAAATGTGACATATTTTGCCAAGCTCGAAGGACACAATCCATTTGGTTCAGTAAAGGACAGGGCAGCCTACTGGATGATAAAGGACGCCGAAGAAAAAGGGAAAATAAAGCGGGGCCACACCATAATAATTGAGCCGACATCGGGCAACACCGGCATAGCCCTCTCAGGAATTGCAAATCTTTTAGGATACCAGGTTGAAATAGTCATTCCAGAAAAAGCAAGCGAGGAGACAAAGAAAATAATTGCTTCCCTTGGCGCAAAAATTTACGAAACCAGCGATGACCTGTGCCCAAAGGTGGGCGCAGGAACCGACCAGAGCATTGCTCTGGCTACCTCGATTGCCTCATCAAGGCCAGACAAGTATTTCTCGCCAAACCAGTATTCCAACGAGGCAAACTTTCTTGGCCACTACAGGGGCACCGGCCCGGAAATCTGGAAACAAACAGAAGGCAAGATAACTCATTTTTTCACAGGGGTCGGGACCGGCGGAACGGTAACCGGAATTTCCGCATATCTCAAGGAGCAGAACAAAAAAATCAAGACAATAGGTGTACAGCCACAGCAAAACCACCTGATTCAGGGTCTGCGCAACTTTGAAGAGTCTGCAAAGCCCGACCTGTTTTTGCGCCGCGAAAACGTAGTCGATGACTGGATTACAATTACAAACGAGCAGGCCTTTGCAGCAGTACGAGAAGTCTTTGCAAAAGAAAAAATGCTGGTCAGTCCGTCTTCCGCAACCGTATATGCCGCAATGAAAAGCTACAAAATCGACGAAGGCGTCGTAGTCGGCATATTTGCAGACGATGGCCGCAAATTCAAAAGCCTGTATGCGCAGCAAAAAGTCTTCACAGAAGCCGAGTTTGATGGCGCCCTAAAAGAAGCAAGACATGTCTCAAAAATAGTCTACATGTAATCAGGCTTCGATTGTTCTGATCATCGCACTGAGCGAAAACGGTTTTTCCAGAACCTCAACTGTCTTTGGAATTGTTCCAGGCGATTTTAGCAACGTGTTGAGGTTGTACGCAGATGCGAAAATTATTCTCTGGGTTGGGTTTTTATCTAGGATGTCTTTGGCCACCTCGACTCCGCTCCTTTTTGGCATGTTGTTGTCAAGCAGTACAACATCAAATGGACTCGCATCTGCGTGTGCCCTTTCGTATGCCTGGACGCACTCCTCACCGTCTCTTGAGACTGTCACGCGATGGCCCATCCCCTGCAGCGCCCTGGCGTATTGTGCAGCCGTAAATGCATTGTCCTCGGCAACTAGTATGTTCATAATACCTGGTTTTTCCTAAAAATAATTAAGCTGAGTCTGTCCAAAAAACTCAAACACTGTTGGCAAGAGATTCTACAGTCTTTTTGACGAGCGGTATCGAAAACTCAAACGTTGCGCCGCCTTCTTTGTTGTTGTGTGCGGTTATCCTGCCTCCATGCGCGTCGATTATGCCTTTACACAAAAACAAACCAAGCCCATTTCCAGGCTGGTCTTCCCGCGCATGGTTCCTCGTGACAAACTTGTCGAAAATGTTGGGCAGGATCTCTTCCGGTATGCCGGGGCCTGTGTCCCGTATTGTTATGAATAACGCGTCTTTTTCTATTCTGGTGCTGATTGTGATGGCGCCCGTCTCTGTGAACTTGATCGCGTTAGCCAGGATGTTTCTCAGGACCTGCTCAATTCTTGTCCTGTCCACATGAACTATGGCATCTCTGCCAAGCGAAACACCGAGTGTTATTTTTTTCTCAAGGCCTACCTTCTGCATCTTGATCGTTTCCAGTATTATCTCGTTTATTGAAAAGTCTTGGAGTCGGAGCTCCAGCCTGTTGTTCTCAATTCTGGTGACCTCCAAGATATCATTTGCAAGTCCTTGGAGTTTTTTTGCCAGTGTGGTTACCCCATCCCACGCCTCTTTCTGGTCAATGTATCCAGATTGGGCAAGCTCGGCAAAGCCAAAGATCGGTTGGATTGGGCCCTTTAACTCGTGCGATGCAATGCTGATGAACTCGTCTTTTTTTGCATCCAGTTCCTGCAGCCTCTTGTTTGCCTCCTGCAACTCACGGGTTTTTTCTTCGATTTCTGCCTTGAGTCCGTTGTTTATCTGATTGGTGAAACTTTTTAAAAAAACCGAAATTACTCCTACTATCACGATTATCCCAATTTGGACATAAAGCCACCCCCGCTCATACTCCTCAATTGATGAGATGGCTTCTTCGTTGAACCTCTCGATCTGTGCCAACGCGTCATCTATTCTGACCTGTATTTGCTCTTCCTTTGATATCAGAATTGGCAGGAGCCTTCCGCTTTCCTGGTTTTTTGTGATCTCTTCAAACCCATTGTGCTCCTGTTCGATGTCTGCAAGCATCTTGTGGACAAGTCTAAAGTTGTTGCCAACAGAATCTGTTGGGGCAACAGAATATCCTGTCTCTGCTATTTTTTTTGCCTGCCTGATATCTGATTTTATGATGACTCCGCTGGACCAAAACTCCTCCCTGGCAGAGTCCGATGTGGGATCTGCAGACATTTTTTCAAAACTGTTTGCCTGCCTTGTCTGGTAAAATTTGATCTCGCCAAGCAGCCCCTGCAGGGGCTCATATGCCTCAGATACCATTACTATTTCCTGGCTTACCCTCGACATCTGGTATGACCCAAACAAAATTGTTATTCCTAAAAGTAAAATGATTATGCCGACAGTACCGCTTATCTTGAATCCTGTTTTGCCAAACATACCGGTGTGTCCATCCTCACAAAATACCAGTCAGCGTGTTCTTTCTATGAATGTCTGTCTGAACCGAACAGACACCAATCATGCCGTCGGGGGTGGTTTCTCAATTGCTGCACTCACCTGGTTTCGGTCAGATATCTATCAACATCTATGGCCGCCATACACCCAAAGCCGGCCGCTGTGATTGCCTGCCTGTATGTGTGATCATGGACGTCGCCTGCGGCAAAAACTCCGTGGACGCTGGTCTTTGTATGATCCTTTAATGCAATGTATCCCAGGGAGTCAAGCTCGACCTGGCCCTCAAAAACTCTGGTGTTTGGGGTATGACCTATTGCGACAAAAACCCCGCCTGCATCGAGTGTTGTTTTTTCCTGCGTCTTGAGGTTTCGCAGTGTGACCTTTTGCACCTTTTGCTGGCCGGAAATGTCCGATACCTCAGAATCCCAGTGGAACTGAATCTTTGAGTTTGCAAATGCACGCTCCTGCATCACCTTGCTTGCTCGCAGGCTGCTGCGTCTGTGCACCAGATGGACCTTGCTTGCAAATTTGGTGAGAAAGGTCGCTTCTTCGACTGCCGAGTCTCCGCCGCCCACCACTACCAACTCCTGATTTCTAAAGAAAGGTCCATCGCAGGTGGCACAATACGAAACACCCCTGCCGCCAAACATGATCTCGCTTTCCAGCCCAAGCCTGCGTGGGGATGCGCCTGTAGCTATTATCACTGCCCTGCACTCGTATTCCTCTGATGATGTAAGGATTTTGAATGGTTTTTGCCTGAAATCAACATTCACCACTTCGTCGTCTATTATTGCGGCACCCATTCTCTGGGTCTGTTTTCGCATTATCACCATGAGGTCTGGCCCCATTATCCCGTTTTCAAACCCCGGATAATTTTCAACCTCTGTCGTATTGACAAGCTGGCCGCCTGGCAAAACCCCAGACAAAACAAGTGTGTCGTGTCGCGCGCGGGCGCAGTAAATTCCAGCAGTGTATCCTGCAGGACCTGCACCAATGATGATCACATCATATCTGGTCTTCTTTTTTTCCGAGTTGGGGTATTCTTTTTCAACCAGCAGTGTGGAACCGGCGTCTGCCATCATAACTGTGCCTAAAAATATTCAGCAATTAAAGTTATGCAAGAGACGCAGAATCCCGGCGTGTCTTTCGCAGAGTTTGCCGCACTCCAGCTGCGAATACAGCAAATCCCGCTGCCAGTGTGCGTTGTAGAGCCTGCAGTCCAAAAGATCACAAAATGCCTCACCAGTTAAATGGTAAAACAAGGCCTGCATGCAATATCCCTGCACTATGGCTGCAAGACGCTCATCGTGGTATTCCAGGTAGGATCCCTGGTACTTTTTTTTGACGGTGTTGACATTTAGGCCCTGCCAGTAGTTTGCCATCAGATCCAAATAGTACTGCCGGGGCTTTGCCGGAGCCTCGATGATTCCGGTTGTGGATACTATTGACGGGTTTGCGGCAATTAACGCCCTTCCGTGGTATCGCAAATCCGAAAAATCAAAAGTGCAGGCAAGCTTGTTGGTAAACACAATGTGGAATGTCCCTGCCGCCTGCTCTTTTGCAGGTATTAGTGAGGTGATGACTTTTTGCAGTTCAAATCCGTCATACAAAACAATGTTTTGGTTTGTGCTGTCGCTGAATGATTTTTTTTCAATCTCGACTTCTTCAGGAGTTGGGACGTGGCGCACGAATGGCGCACGAAAATCAAATATTTTGCAGGACGCGACCTCCTCGGCTGTTTTCTGTGCGGCATGGTGGAAAATATTTCTTTCAACTGCTGTTTTTATGTTGAAGACTTTTTCCACATAGTCTGCAACATTGCCAAGGCTCAGCTCCGGCACTGCAGGCTCGTCATAAAGGATAATTTTAGAAATCTTCACACACTATCTTCGATTAAATTCTTTCAGCTTTGACGCAGTAATCTCGGCTGCTCTCTTTCCTGAAAACAGCATGGCTCCAAACGTCGGGCCCATCCTTGCAAGTCCGTGGGTTTCAGTTACAGCCATACCGGCGATCACCAGGCCCGGATAGACCTCACCGGTGTACTCGACTACCTTGTCTTCGCCGTCCTCGACCCACATCGGATTCATCCCTTTCCACTCTACGAGCTTCCTGTCGACCAGTCTTTTTACTGCAACAGAGTCATGTCCTGACGCATCAATTACCATTTTTGATTCAAGGGCAACCGGGTCTACACAGGTGATATTTCTTGGCAGCGCCGAAACCGGCATCCAGTTTACAACAAGACCTGAAACCCTGCCGTATTTGAGAATGAGATCATCGAACTTGGTCAGATTAAGAAATTTGACACCTGCGTCACAGGCAGCTGCAATTAGTTTGGAGACTGCGTGTGGCCCTGCAGTGAGGTATAGTCCATCTGAGACTTTTTTATACGGAATCCCAAGCTCGTCCCAGATTTTTTGCGCCGGAGCCCTGACGGTAACGGGGTTCATCATGTAGCCCCCGAGCCAATACCCTCCACCAAGATAGTTGTTCTGCTCAATTATCAGTACCTTGTATCCCATTGTGGATAGTTCTCTGCCCGCGGTGAGTCCTGCAGGGCCTGCCCCTATTATTATGACATCCGACGTAATTCTGTCATTAAATACGGAAAAAAACTCGTCAGCAATCGCTCTGGTAATCTCGGCCTCGCTTACATCTGCAAAAATCTTTGTCTTTACCGAAGCGCTTTGCATAATTTTAGGCCCTAAAGAACCCATTAATAGTTTGTCGTCTAACCTGTGTTTTTTTGCCAGATCCGCCGATTCTGCATTAGCTCACACTAAAAACAACAGGAAAATTACTGCACATATTTTTGAAATCATGGTGAAAATACCCACTCTCAAAAATTTATATCCAAACTTGAAAAACTGTTGATTGAATTTGAGTAAGGTAATAACAAAACCAGAGGACCCCAGGATGCCTGCCATAAACTGGGCACGGGGCGAGGAGGCGGAAAACTTTGCAAAAACGGTAAGGCTTTACCGCCAGGGCAAAATCGATGCCGACTCGTTTAGACGCTTTAGGCTCCAGCACGGCGCGTACGGTACCAGAATGACAGATGATTATGCAATGGTGCGAATCAAGATTCCTGCAGGTCAGATTTACCCGCACCAGCTGGAAAAAATCGCCCATCTGAGCGAGGCGTTTTCAATTGGAAGCGCGCATGTCTCAACCAGGCAAAACATCCAGCTCCACTGGGTAGTTTTAGAAGACGTCTCGGAGATAATGCGGGAGCTGGCAGACGTCGGCCTTACATCAAGGGAGGCATGTGGCAACACGGTTCGAAACGTGATGTGCAGCCCACTTGCCGGCGTATGTAATAAGGAAGAGTTTGACGCAACCCAGTATGCAATCGCAACTGCAAAATTCCTGCTCCGAAACCCGTTGAACCAGGCGTTGCCAAGAAAATTCAAATTCAATTTTACATGTTGCGAGGACCATGGGATGGTAAGGATGACAGACGTAGGACTGATCCCGCAAACAAGAACAATCGACGGAAAACCACAACGCGGATTCAAGGTCTTTCTGGGCGGGGGACTTGGGAACAAGTCCTTTGTAGGGCACCAACTGGAGGACTTTACCCCAGAAGAGGATCTCCTGTACACCTCGATTGCAGTAATTAGAGTTTTTGATAGGCTGGGAGACAGAAAAAACTCGGCACGAAACAGAATGCGATATCTGGTTGACCAGATGGGCTGGGAGACATTTCAAAACCTGGTCCTGAAGGAGCGCGCAATTGTAAGGGTCACCCAGTCAGTCATAGTGAAACTGGACGTTGATACTGCCGTGCAAGACATCTCTTCCCCTGTCAGAATTTCTGGCTTTGACGACAAGTCAATTCCTGATGGCTTTTCAAGATGGCGCAAAACCAACACCTGCAAGCAAAAACAGGGCGACTATTACTCAGTGTCCGTCACCCTTGAGGCAGGCGATGTAACCGCAAACCAGCTGCGCACCTTGGCAGATGTCTGCAGGGAGTTTTCAGCCGAAGGCCATGCCAGAAACGGCTTTGTGCAGGACCTGTACCTCAGGTACGTGCAAGAATCCGACCTGCCAAGGCTTTACTCGCGACTACTGAAAGTGGGGCTTGCAAACCCTGGCTCGCTTACAATGGTCCATCCTGTTGGCTGCTCTGGTACCACATCGTGTAATCTGGCGCTGACCAATTCACACAGACTTGCAAAGGAAATTCAAAGAAAGTTTATTGAGATGAGGCTCGACGAGGACGACGACCTGAGAGACACGACAATCAAGATAAGCGGATGCCCCAACTCCTGCGGCCAGCACGAAATAGCTACAATTGGATTCTACGGGGGAGGGAGCAGAATGAACAGGGACATGTATCCGGTATACCAAATGTCGCTTGGCGGCCGCTCAGACGGGCAGACAATGCTTGGCGTCAGTGTCATACGAATCCCCGCAAAAAGGACAATTTCCGCAATCCTGAAAATTATAGATACATACAAGGAAAACAAAAAGGCAGGCGAATCACTCAAGATGTGGATCCATAAAATAGTCACAGGACACGCAGACTCTAAAGTCAAATCAGTTGATGATATTAAGAAAATTCTCTTGCCGCTTACTGAGGTGCCAGCAATAGCTGCAGACAAGGACTTTTATTCCGACTATGGAAGCGACTCTCACTATCACACAAGGACAGGCAAGGGCGAGTGTGCAGCTTGAGGGTAACGACAGACGCAGACAGGCTGCGAACCGAGCTGCGGGACAACAGCGTCCGAGTAATAGACGTGAGGAGGGCCGAAGACTACAAAAAAGATCACATTCCAAAATCGGTAAACCTGCCTCTTGCAGTTCTGTTATCGGATGATGATCCTCAGCGGGTAGCTAAAATCGCACAATCGCTTGGCATCGACGACCAGACCCCGGTTGTAGTGTATGACGATACCTTTGGGGCGCTGGCATCCAGGGTGGCATGGACACTTGAGTACCTTGGCCACGCAGACGTCTCACTTTTGGAAATGACATACGGACAGTGGAAATCTCTCGGCCTCGAGACGGACCAAAAAGAGTATTTGTTTGGCCCAAAGACACACTCGGTGCATCCAAGGCCTGAGATACTGGCCTCTGCAGATTATCTTGAAAAAAGAAAGGACCAAAAGGGCGTCATACTGGTTGACAACCGCGAGCGGCTCAATTACCTCGAACAGCACATACCTGGCGCCATAAACATCCCATACAGGACACTTGCATCGGAGGATAGAATTCTAAGGCCGCACGACGAGCTAAAACGCCTCCTAAAAAACCGCGGGGTCGTTGATGACGCCGAGGTCATCACATACTGTGGAAGCGTGGGGACGCTTTCGGGCCTTGCGTATTACGCACTCAAATCAATTGATTACCCAAATGTCAAACTCTATGTCCGTTCCTTTAAGGAATGGAAGGGCCTAAACAAACCAACAACAAAACAAGAAAACGCAGACTATTGGGATCTCTCGGCTGAATGACTGGCCGGCTGGCCTCTGATCTTTTTGGTAACGGCGGCATCCAAATTGTCAAAAAGGCTCAGTATTTTTTCCTTGTTTTCCCTAAGGTAGTCCAGGCCCCTGTCCTCTATTCTCACCTTAAAGAGCCTTATCTCACGGTGAACTTCTAAAAACTCGTCGATCATCATGCCGCCGAGCTTCTCGGAATCAATGAAGGTGTCAAAACTTTTGATAATTTTCTGGGTCTGCTCCTCTTCGATTGCCAGTCTCGTTGTCTGAATCGCCTCGCTGATTTCCCTGAGACTTTTGATGGTGCCGGGGAGTTTTTTTGTTATCCCGATGAGGCTTCGCTTTTCAACTCCGATTTTTTCTGCAAGCTCGGGAACAATGTCATACGTGTCTATTTTGTTGAGGCCCTGCCTTTTCTCGTTTCTCACTATCAACCCTTTTCCTAGGAGCTTTTGCAGCGAGTCCTCTACTTCGGCCTTGCTGACAAACGTGGTCCAAACTATGGCACCCACAGTATGGTATCCCTGCCTTATTGACTCCAGTACCACCACTTCGACAATTCTTCGAAAACCTTCTTCTATTCGGACATTCATAAAATCTCTGTCCTTTACTGCGCGCTTGGCATTTTTGACATCGATCTCAATTGAGCGCCTCAGCGCCTCCAATGATGACGGTACTTCGTTTAACATGGAGAGATAGCATGCCTTGTTGTACCATGCCATGCCAAAGGTTGGGTCGGATTCGATCGATTTCTCGGTACAGTCCAGTGCCTTTGCATAGTTTTTCTGCTGGTAATGGACAAGTGACTTGAGGTTCCATGCCTCGGCGTTTGCAACATCGATGTCCAGTACTCGGTCATATGCCTGCAGGGCTCCGGCAAAATCATCAAGATGAAACTTGGAGTATCCGATCTTCAGGAGCGCGTCTATGTTGGTGGGTTCGATTCTGAGCACCTGATCAAAAACTCTGACTGCGTCTTCCAGCTTTTCATCGGCCATCAGGTGGATTCCCTTCTTTAACAACCTGTTTTTCTGATAGTCCGCCTTG
>SBBK01000202.1 GCA_005240025.1 archaeon | reverse complement strand
GTCCTTAGAAGAACTGAAGACTATGATTCAAAATTTCGACATTAAATGTGGAAAGGTAAGATTGTCAGAAGATGCTCAATATGGAAAGATATGGAGATTTTCTATAACCAATAATAAAGGTATGGTAAAATTCTCCAAAGAAATAGGGTCTTTACATCCAGAAAAGAAACAGAGACTAGAAACAATAATTAATCTTCTTTCAACTCGGTAACGGGAACACGAGGTTATCGTGTTCGATTCCTTGTCCTAAGTGCGGCTGGATCACCTCCATTAATTTATTTTGTGTGCGATGGGCGACATGATACAATATGATTGCTCCCAGAAAATTGCTAAATGTCTATACCTATACTATCATCACCTATTAAGCGATTAGAAATAGATTTGCGATTACACTACATGTATTTCTTCACAAGAGGAATGATTTCTTTACGCATCAAAAGACCATGTCTTTTTACCATATTATCGCTGAATTTTATGCAACAGCACTTTCTTCTATTGCAAAAGAATTCTTTTCAGAATTAATTGAAATTTTCACGCCTATAGGCAGTGTTATAATTGGATCAGTGTGTCCTATGTCTGCCCCAAAGAGGATAGGAATTGAATATTTCTCACCGATCTTTGAGAGTATTTCTTTCAATTTTGTTTTTTCAGCTTCTGCATATTTGTAAGGTCTGCCAAATATAAGTCCACAGATTTCGTCGAATACCCCATTAATTTCTAAGTCTGTTAGATAAGAGTCGACATAGGAAAGTGGTAACCCTTTTGCAGGATCTTCACCTTCAGGTGTCTCCAAAAATAATATTTTGTTGTTATAGTCAGGCCAGTACTCTGTGCCTTTCAGATGCAATATAGACGGAAGACAGCCACCTATTGAAATACCGTGAGCATCACCTTCTGATAGCCATTCAAATCCGTTGTTGCCCATCATGTTTCTAGGTCTTATCATATCTGCATTTGTAGACCAATCCATAAATTCATCTGTCCATTTTTGTGATGGCTGTATACTTCCTACAGGTTGTGTTTTTGTAATAGCTTTCAAAAAATATTCTATTGTGTAATCTAATGGTTTAGGGAATTCTCCAAATTGGGTCATTGCAGCAGGACCATAGAATGTTACAAGATTATTTTTTGTATTGAGAGCATAATGGAGAACTGAGATATCAGAATAACCACAGAATATAGTAGGATTATCTCTTACTATTGAAAAATCTAGATGTTTGAGTATTTGATTCGCTGTCATTCCACCTATGGTGCATATTATTGCTTTTACAGACTTGTCACCAAATGCATCGTTTATATCTTTTGCTCTTTCTTCTGGAGTTCCTGCACTGTGATGACCTGTTAATTTGCGAGTTGTAGGAAATTCCTTTACTACAAAACCAAGGTTGCGTAGAGCTTTTACAGCATTATCTATTCTGTGTGGAAATGTTCCCCCCAAACCTGATGAAGGTGAAAGCAAAGCAACAGTGTCACCTTTGTTTAATTTTGGAGGTTTCAACATGTTCATATCTTATAATCTAAGTATAAAAATATTTTGTGATCAGAATCTCTACTTTTAAAATAGTTAAGTGTAGTGCTTTTGTAATTGAAATATACTACGACCAGTTATTTGGAACACAATATTAAAAAGATATGGCTAGGAAGATCTAATAGAAGGAGAATGAAAATGACACGTCGACCAAATAGACTTATTCATGAGACATCTCCTTATCTACTTCAGCATGCCTATAATCCCGTTGACTGGTATAGTTGGGGAGAGGAAGCGTTTGAAAAAGCTAGACAGGAGAATAAGCCAATACTGCTTTCAATCGGATATTCGGCATGTCATTGGTGTCACGTCATGGAGCGTGAATCATTTGAGAATGAAGAGATTGCAGCGATCATGAACAAGTATTTTGTGAATATTAAGGTTGATCGCGAAGAGCGACCTGATATTGATCAGATATATCAGATTGCAGTTCAGCTTTTTATGAAACGGGGAGGTGGTTGGCCCCTAACTATGTTCTTAACACCAGATCAAGTTCCTTTTTATGGTGGAACATATTTTCCTCCTGATGATATTTATGATATGCCTGGCTTTCGAAGAGTTCTTGAGGAAGTGGCAGCAGCCTATCGCGAAGATATCAGCAAAACAGTTTCTGATATTCAAAAAACTATGAAACACTATTCAGAAGAATACTGCTCACATGGACGAGCAATTAATCCAGATATTGTTTCTACAGCAGTTAAAGAATTATCACATATTTTTGATTCAAAGAATGGTGGTTTTGGATCTGCCCCAAAATTTCCATGCACTTCTTCTTTAGCGCTATTTTTGCGTCATGCTCAACAGGCAGGTGATGCTACTGATAGTAACAAGGTAGCTTACACCCTTGAGAAAATGGCTTTAGGTGGAATTTATGATCAGTTAGGAGGAGGCTTTCACCGTTATTCTACCGATTCACATTGGCTTGTTCCTCATTTTGAAAAAATGCTTTATGACAATGCGCAGTTGGCACAACTATATTTTTGGACGTATCAGGTTACAGGTCAAATATTTTACAAAAAAATTGGTATAGAAATACTGGATTATGTTTTACGTGAGATGACTGATCCATTAGGAGGATTTTATTCAACACAGGATGCTGACAGCGAAGGTGAAGAGGGACTATTTTTTGTATGGACAGATCAAGAAATCAAGAAGATTTTAGGTGAAAATGACGGCGAGATAATTTCTCGTTACTATAATACGAAACCAGAAGGAAATTTTGAAGGAAAGAATATTTTGCATGTGCAGCGATCAGTAGACGAAGTTGCTAGTGAGGTCGGATTAACTTCTGAGGAAACTTTACTAAAGCTGAGAAGCGGAAAAGAAAAATTGTTTCTTGAAAGAGAAAAGAGGCCAAAGCCTTTTCGGGACGAAAAGATTTTAACAAGTCTGAATAGTTTGATGATCGGAGCATTTGTTCAGGGGTACAATGTTACAAGAGATAAAAAATATCTTACTGCTGCTAAAAATGCAACTTGCTTTATCATGGAGAATCTTTACAAAGATAAAGACAAAGAAGGAAGATTGATGAGTACATTCAAAGATGGTACTGTAAAATTGAATGGCTATCTAGATGATTACGCATATTTTATCGACGCTCTAATTGATCTTTTTGAAGCAACCTCAAATATGTACTATCTTGATGCTGCAAAAAAACTTTCGATACGTCTCATTGATCAGTTTTGTGATGAAAATCAGGGTGGATTCTTTTTTACTTCTAATGATCATGAAAAATTAATTACACGAAATAAGACATGTATGGATCAATCAATTCCTTCTGGGAATGCAATTGCTGCACATGCATTTTTAAGACTTTTTACCCTGGTACAAGACAGAAAATATTTTGACGTTGCTGAAAAGACTTTACAGATTTTTTCCAAGCAGATGGAAGAAAATCCTTTTTTCACTGGAAATTTGATTGCTGCAGCTGATATGTATCTTAGAAAACCGAAGGAGATTGTTATAGTTGGTAATATTGGATCAACTGAAATGGAAAACCTCGTTGCAAAAATTCACAGTCGTTATATTCCAAATAAAATTATGGTGGTTGTCGATATGGATAACCCTTTACCATTAGATTTAGTAAAAGGGAAGATACCTGTTGATGGAAAGCCTACAGTTTATATATGCCAGAACAATACATGCTCTTTGCCGTTGACTGACTGGGAAATAATAGAAAAATTTATGTAGGCTTTGAGATGCGTAATTTTATGCACTAATTTAATAGTAGTAAATTACTAATAAGATTTATAAATATTGACTATATACTATTATTGATGAATCTAAAAAAAGTACTCGCAGTAGGATTAGTATCTATTTCTTTAGCTGCAGGTGTTTTGGGATATGGAAAATATCAGGATAGAAAAACTGAGCAGGTTCAACAAAAATTAAGGAATACTGCTTTGAGTTATTTATCACAGCCAGAATTTTCAAATCCAGATTTTATGAAACAAATCACAGGTACTGACGCAGAATTAGAAAAATACAATCTAGATCAGGGTATGCTGTACTTATCAATGCCAATAAACACATATACCGAAGAATCCTTATCTAGATTATCTGAAAACCCTAGTGCGATTGAATTTGGTAAAACGAATTCTGGAGATTTTGTTGGAAATAGAATCGAACTTGATGAGTATGCATTAACAAAACCAGGGCATTATTTTTTCAGATTTCCTGCAAAAGATTTCAAGGTTGATCCATCAGATTCAATTATTATCAAACATAAAACCGCTGATTATTCTGTAACAATAAAAGAATTGCAAGGATTTTTACACAATAGTAGTATTTATGGCGGATATTTGTACGCTTATACTGATGTGGATGACTATGGAACATATAGTAGTATACCAAATCATGGGACCTTTGTATCGAAAAAAGGAGAACCATCACTAGAAAGATTAGTAAATTCTCTAGCCGGAAAAGAAAATTCTAAAGAAAGAAAAGCTCAAAAATTATTAGATTTTGTTACAAAAGAAATAGAATATAATTTCCAAGAAGCATTCTCAGGTGTAGAGACATTAAAGAAACCAAATGAGGTTCTAATGACTGAGAATTCTGACTGTAGTGGAAAAGTGATACTGTACGCTTCTTTACTCGAACAAACCGACATAGATTATAGACTTGTGTATACCAACAATAGTCACATAACAGTTGCTGTTGAAGGTAATTACACAAATAAGAATGATTTAAGTTTTAATTTAGGTGATGATACTTATCATATTGCTGAAACAACAGCAGAAGGCTTTCAGATAGGAAAAACTATTGTGCAAGATTTGGGTATTGAAAATATAGAATATATACAAAGACCTGGACCTGATTCAAAAATATATCATGCTCGTACAGGAAATGCTTTACAAACCGTTGAACCATAATGTGTTATCTGGAACACGCCCACTGGTTTTACTATAAAGATAAAAAGATTTCTGCTGTATACTTTTCGATAGATATGGCAAAAGCAACGAACTTAGACAAAACTAACAACGATATAACTACAAGATTGAAAGATTTTGAAAGACTAATAAATCAAAAGAAAAATGAGCTACCGGTTCATGATTTTGCTCTTTATTCTGCAGGCATAAGAGATACTTTAGATGCCTATGGGTCCGTATATAAATCTCTAGAACCTCATATTGATGAACTACGTAAAGCAATGGAATCTTACAAATAATAATTTCTTCTTGGATATATGAAAGACACTAAAGTGTTGTTAAATATCTTTCAAATATAATACCTAAGTATTATAGCAAACCAAATAAAGATTACGCAGGTAAAGATTACGCAGGTTTGCTATTAGGAGTCCAACAAAATCATTCTTGTGTTGGACGACTATAACTTGTTTCACTCAATAAGCAGGTCTTAAATCTTTTCTTGGTTAGCTATAATAAGTTTGATATTCATAATTACTGGAACGGGCCGATAGATCAACGGAAGATCGCTACCCTTGCATTTTATACAGGTAAGGTAGAGGCTGCGAGTTCAAATCTCGCTCGGTCCATATAAAAAGAGCCTTTTATATCTTTCGGTTCTATTATATGAATCCCAAAAATCTACCGGAGTTGTTCAGAGTCAACTTTCATAGTGGCAGTGAATTTTGTCAGCGAGGTGGAATTTATATGATACCTATTTCTGGACTGGACTTACGGTTCGATAAAATACAGTTAACAAATTGTGAAAGCAATCGTTGACTATCTTAGGTTCATCAGAATCTAAGGCCTATCTTTCAATAGATAGGATTGCAGCGCCTTAGCGAATGCTAATGTGTGAAGTGCTGAGTCAGAGATGATATTTGGAAGCCCCAGTTTGATCTGATTAATATAATGATGCAATCATAGGCAGGCAAAGCAAGCTAGCTCCCATGCTGTTAGGTGGATTGCTAGGCTCAAGCGGCGATGAAGACCGTGGCAAGCTGCGAAAAGCTGTGGCGAGGCGCAAGCAGCCTTCGAACCACAGATTGTCTAATAGCGCATAGCTGTAAAATCCTCTGAAAAGAGGATGGCGAACGCGGAGAATTGAAACATCTTATTAACCGCAGGAAAAGAAACCAATTGGGATGCCCTTAGTAACGGCGAGTGAAAGGGGTATAGGACAAACCGAAGCCCTACTGAAAGGATAGGGCAATGTGGAGTTTGGACCTGTGTCTTGTCTAATTTCTTGAAACGAAGTCTGCTGGAAAGCAGTGCGACAAAGGGTGATAGCCCCGTAGTTGTAGAGAAAAAGATAAATGGCAGGTATCCAGAGTATGTTTCCTTGGATATGGAGGCAGAAAGTGGGTGGTATTCACATCTAATCCTAAACACGTCTTGAGTCCGATAGCGCATTAGTAAGGCGACTGAAAGCAGAAAAGAAGCCATAAAAGGCATTGAAAAGAGCATGAAACCTGATAGCTACAGTGAGCCAGTGAAGGCCTGCGCAAGCAGGAGTAAGCTGGCGTCCGTTTCGAAAAACGGGGCAGGGAGTTTATGCTCATGGCATAGGTTAAGCGCAAGCGTAGCCGCAGCGAAAGCGAGTCCGAAAGGGCGATTCTACTAATTTTTAGTAGAGATGTCATGGGTTTAAGACCCGAAAACTTGGGAAGTTTATTCTCAGGTCGGGGTACCAGATGATCTAGCCCTGGGCAGGATGAAGTTCAGCGAAAGCTGAATGGAGGTCCGATACCGAACTTAGTCCAAACTAGTCGGGTGACCTGGGGTTAGGGGTGAAAAGCCAATCGAATCTGGTGATATTTTGAAAAGCGAAGCTTTTTGAAATTTGTGTTTTGTTTACCTAGAGTATCTTACACAAATTTCTACATATAGCGTTTCAAAACACTATAGCTGGTTCCTCCCGAAATGTATCTCAGTACAGCCTGCTTGCTTAAGATTGTGTGGTAGAGCTACCGATTGGGTAGTCGAGGGCCGAGAGGCTCAGCTATCCTGTCGAACTCCGAATGCACAATCAGTAGGTAAGTGGAGTGAGGATGCCGGAGTAATTTTGGTATTCGAGAGGGAAACAACCCAGACCTTGGCTAAGGTCCCTAAGTGCTGGCTAAGTGTATCGAAAGTAGTCGTAGTTCATAGACAGCGGGAATGTAGGCTTAGAAGCAGCCACCATTTAAACAACGCGTAAAAGCGGACCCGTAGAGAACTGTGGCGCTGAAAATGGACGGGACTAAGTCAGCCACCGATACCATGGCGTTTATTGCTTGAGTGCAATAAATGGGTAGGGAGGCGTACTGCAAGGGCAGAAGCTTCTGCGTGAGCAGTGGTGGACCTTGCAGTAATGAAGATCCTGCCGGGAGTAGCATGCTAGTCGGGTGAGAATCCCAACCACCTGAGGGGTAAGGGTTCCTCGGTAAAGTTTATCTGCCGAGGGTTAGTCGAGCCTAAGTGCATCCTTAAGAAGAGATGTGCAAATGGAAAGCAGGTTAATATTCCTGCACCATTCTTTTTCGTTGAAGCTAGTAGAGACTCTTCGGGATAGTCTGAGCATGATTGTCGTCATGTTCAAGCGTTTAAACATAGGGAGTCTTTTAATGAGGAGAACTGTGTGAATGCGCGAGTAGGCTGCTGTATGGCGGCTTCAGACAATTCCTGGAGACCATGAAAATCTACTAGTGTAGAAAAAGAGTGTTCGTACCAAGATGTTATAGAGTTGCGGCTCTGAACATGGTAAAACCGACAGCTCCTCTACCGAAATCTTTAAACAAGTAGAAACCAAAATAAATTTGGGTGTAAACATTGTACGGATTATTCCTAGGAATTCATTGTGCAGATGGAACTCTACCAAAATACAAAGGTAGTAATCAGTACCTGTGGGAATTTTCAGATCGTGATAAAGAAGCAGCAGATTTTGTAGTTGAATTGCTGAGAAAAGAATTCGAAGCTTTTGCTCTTAACATTCACGTTAGACAAAGAGGAAATCAATATGTTGTGTTTGTAAAGAACAAGAAATTTTGGAAATTTCTTACAGAGGAACTGAAACTTCCAGTAGGTAAAAAGGCAGAAACAATCGATATACCTTCTTGTGTTTCCACTGAAGAATTCAAAGATTTTGTGAATGGTGTTATAGGTTCTGATGGGTTTGTATTTCAGGACTGGAATGGAACGCCTAGAGTAAGACTTAGAATAAGGGGTAAACAACTTCGAGATAGAATTTCAGAAATTCTATACAATTTAAAAATAACTCATACAACAGGAGAAAGTATAGAAGATTTAAAACCTCCAAATGCGAAAAAAGTTTACCACGTTGAAATCTATAGATTGGATGTATACGGAAAGAATGCAATTAAGTATTTCAATGAAATTGGAATTTGGCATCCAATTAAAAAAAGAAAATTTCTTAAGTTTTGTGATTCGGTAAGGAGCCGGGAAACAGGTACCCCTCGCTGAGACTCGAAGAAAGCAAAGCTTTCTTGATTTTGCTCTCTTCGAGCAGCAAAAGGCGAAGGTGTTCGGGAGAATCCAATCCAAGGAATTCGGCAAATTAGCCGCGTATCTTTGGTAGAAGCGGTGCCTGCTCAGGGATGAGTAGGTCGCAGTGACTGAGGTAAGATTAAATTTTCCTTAGCTGCAAACAAGAGGGATCCGACTGTTTAACAAAAACATAGCTGACTGCCAAGTCGAAAGGCTCTGTATAGTCAGTGAGTCGTGGCCACTAGCGGTGTCTGAAAGCTCATTTCAATGGGCCTGTGGCCCGCTGTAGGCCGGCCCTAACTCTGAGGGTCTTAAGGTGGAAACAATACAGTAAACTGCCTTAGTAAAATTTGGCTGTATGCTGGAACGTCCAGATTTTTCAGGTCCTGAGAAAGGAATAATCCTGGAAGTATGAGGATAATCAGCAGGAAACCGTAACGTAAAAGAGGTGAGTAACCATGAAAATGTCAAAAGCGAGAAACCGCCAATTTTATCTCTTAGGCTTTACCGATGCGGAAGGATGTTTTAGTATTTCCCTTAAAAAGGAAGATACTGCAAGATTCGGTTGGGCTCTTGATCCACTATTTCAGGTTACACAACACAAGAACAGTAAAGTTGTTCTTGATATGTTTGTACAGGAACTGAAATGTGGAAGAATAATTCAAAAGTCAGGACAACCAGATATCCTTGTGTATTTGGTGGACAATAGGAGACAGTTGGTGGAAAAGGTAATACCGTTCTTTGATAAGCACAAACTCGTAGCTAAAAACGACGATTTCCAGAAATTCAAAGAAGTCATTGAAGGTCTGGAAAATAAGATGCATCACAAAATGGAAACATTTTTGCAGCTTATCAGGAAATGTTACGAAATGAATCTTGACGGAAAACAAAGACGGTATCAACTTGAAGAAGTATTGATAAACATAGAAAAACGGAATCCCCAGAGACTATAAGCCGAACATGAAATCTACTAGATAGCATCTTTGATTTCATGAAGATATAGTCCGATCCTCGTGGTAACATGAGGAGTCTTGCGGAAACGCAAGGCCGCCTTTCCGATATGATATTTTGTTTTTGGAAAGGTAAAAAGTAACAGAAATGAGCGTAATCCCTTGCCAACTAATTATTGGCCTGCATGATAGATTAACGAGATCCCTGCTGTCTTGGGTTGGAACCCGGCGAAACTCTTATCCTGGTGATTAGGCCAGGGAGTCCTAGTAGGAAGAGAAGACCCCATAGACCTTTACTGCAGTCTGATGCTGTAGTGTAGAAACGGTTGTATAGAGTAGGTAGGAGCTCGCAAGAGCGAAAGTGTAACACTACCCTATCGTTTCTACACTGCTAACCGTATGGAACAACATCAGATAGGCAGTTTGGCTGGGGCGGTACGCTCTTGAAAAGATATCAAGAGCCCTCTAAGTTCAGCTCATTTCGGTCAGAAATCGAAAGTAGAGTGCAAAGATAAATGCTGGATTGATTGTGCTTCTAACAAAATCAGGCACAAACACGAAAGTGTGACTTAGCGATACACTGGTTGGCTTGAATAGCTGCCAGTGACATGAGAAAAGGTACCTTGGGGATAATGGTGTCGTGGCGGGTGAGAGTTCTTACCTGCGCTCTTCACAATTCTTCTTACTAAAGGAGCCAAATTGGATTTAGTTGATTTAATTAGCCGACCGTGTCTAATTAATTCAAATAGAAGAAGAGCTCAGTTCGAATCGAGCAATGCAGGGGATAAATCGACCCCGCGCGTTGCGGCGTCGCTGTCGGCTCGCCCTCTCCTGGCGGTGCAGAAGCCGCCAAGGGTGACGGAGTTCACGTATTAAAAGGGCACGTTAGCTGGGTAAAGGTAAAGGGCTAAAAAAGCAATTAAAATTCTAAGTACAAGTAAAACCATGAATGACTTATCAGTATTGGCAGGAATCGTAGGAAGCGATCCTAGAAAACAAGAAAAATTAAGCAAACTATGTTCTTTACCTTCCAGAGTCAGAACGGTGTGAGCCAGTTTGGTCTATATCTGCTAGGACTGTTAGTGTCTGAGAGAAAGGATGGACAAGTACGAAAGGAACATCTGTTCGTGGCCTCTAGTTTACCTGTTGTCTGACAAGGCATGCAGGGTAGCCACGCCATAGCTCATTAAGGCTGACAGCATCTAAGCCTGAAGGAGTTCTCGAAAATAGACATTTGGCGCTTCAAGACGAGGAGATATGGGAGTAGGGTGTAAGGCGCAAGCTTCGGCGAGTTCCTCAGCCCATACTTCCCTAAGCTAATGCTAGCCTTTAATGCCTGCCTGTGCTCTACATTATTAGTACTACTCTACATTTTTACCTGTAGTGTATTTTTATTTGTAGTAAATTTAGGTTTACCTATAGAATACTAAATTCCGCGTAGAAATGCCATATTCTCTATAACTCAAATTCTTGAATCAGATCTTCCTTGTATCCCACGACTGGAGTCGTGGGTTTGTTGGAAGATATCATCAAAGATCTTATATTTTAAAGATCTTTGTGATCTCAGAAACATTATATGTTTCTGCAGATGATCTTGAACACGCCCCTAATACGTACCGGCTGAAGTCGGTAATTTTGGGCGTGTTCCAGATAATATACTATCTTCTTCAACATATATGCCTGCCTTTGGAAAAGTATTTAAGAACAGAAAAGGAATAAAAGTAGGTCAGATGTGTGGTTTAACTTAGATGAGGCCCTTTATAATCGTTTTGGTTTGGTCTGTATTTATGATTATTAATAGGACTTCAGAATGTATCCTTACTTACAGTTTGGAATATATTCAAATATAATGAAAATGGGGTGTGTGGAATGAAGAAGATTCATTATTGTGGAGACGGCTTTAAAGGTCAGGTAGTCAAAGCAAAAGGTGTCACTTTCTGTGGCTTCTGCGGCAAAGAATTTAGGCTATGAAGTCATGATGGAGTGAAGTCGATTGAAGAAGGCTATTGGCCTCTTTTTTCTTCTTTTTTAATTTTATTTGATAGCTATTTTTGTAGATGTCAGTCCAGATATCAGTCCTTTTAATACATTTCTGTTCGTTTTATCTTTAGGTGACCTGTTAGCAACTCCGCTGGGAAAGAAGCGTTAATATCTCTTTTAGGAAATTAGGTTTCCAAGGAGAGAAACCTATGTTTCTTCTCCTGGTGAGGAAGCTCTGTCCACTCATTTGCTGTAAGCAGCAATTAAAGTGTAGATGCTATATCATCATTGTCGAGAGGCAATTATTGGTAACAGAAACGATACCTGCGAAGATTGAAGGGTGATATCTTCCTAGAAGCAGGATGAAACGAACCAATATGCACGGGTGCAAGCATATTGCATATAGTAAGATGCAAACAGCGCATTAGACAAATGTTGCGAGCTCCTTTTCTTGCTAAAGAAGGTGCTACAGAAGACAGGCTATGATAGGTCACCATATTTATCTTGAACACGTCCAAAACTACCAACTTTAGTTGGTATGTATTAAGGACGTGTTCGGGATCATATCTTCCCACAAACCCACAACTTTAGTTGTGG
>SBBK01000237.1 GCA_005240025.1 archaeon | reverse complement strand
CAGCTCAGTTGTGGCATCACTCAACAATAAATTTCTTGCTACACAAAAGGAACTCGAGATGGTAAGACTTGCGCTACAGAAGGAACGAACCGAACACAGACAGACAAAAGACAAACTTTCTGAACTGACAAAAGACAGGTGATGCTATTTTAGCTTCTTGATTATTTCTTTTTTTATGAACAAAAATTCGTCATCTGAGATGTCGCCCCTTTCTTTCAGAGATGCGAGTTTTGTGAGTTGATCCACGATGTTGTCATTTTCATTTCCCTGCCCATAGCTTGACAGTGGTGCAGATTTCTCACCTGCCTTTAGTTCGACAAAATTGGAACTAAATTGAGGAGAGGATGTCTCTTCCAAAAAAACGTTGCCGGAGCAACCTACGACCTGGGTGTGTTGGACGAGCTCCTCCCCTGCAAATTCTATTAGTGAGCCACTTGTGGACCTGTAGCCACAGCACTCGCAGACCACTATGAATGCGCCAGATGCCAGATTTGGAACTGCGTCTGGCGATGATTTTTTTACATACTCGGCATATCTTGTTTTGCCACAATGATGATTGTCTGTGTTTCTATGCTCATCACAGAATCGGAATCCGCAGTACTGGCATTTGGATGGAGTATTGAGTCGTTCTCCACAAAATATGCACGAGTTTGCCTTTGTTTTTGGTTGCGATAGGCTCACTTCAACGATGTTTTTCCCTCAGATGTTAAAAAGGAGTAGCTCATCTTTGGTGAAATAGTGTGTTTTGGTTTTGGATTTGCGATGGCAAAAAACTACCTGTTGAATTACAATACCACTATTGCCACAAAGGCACTAACGAACACTATTGCCACCGTATTCAGCAGTTTGATTACTGTATTGAGTGCTGGCCCCGCAGTGTCTTTATAGGGATCGCCAATGATGTCTCCCACTACGGCAACTTTGTGTTCCTCGGTCCCCTTGCGCCCCTGCATCTCTATGAGTTTTTTGGCGTTGTCCCATGCGCCACCAGTGTTTGCAAGGTGAAACGCCAGAAATATGCCCGTCACTACTGCGCCCATCAGCAAACCGGCAACGGCGGGCGGTCCAAGCAGTATCCCAAGAACGATTGGAGCAGATATTGCCATGCTTGCCGACTTCCACAGTTCTTTGAGGGACGCCACAGTTGCAATGTCAACACATTTTGCATAGTCTGGTTTTGAACCACCAGTCAAAATTTGAGGATCTGTCTTAAACTGTCTTCTCACCTCGTCCACCATTTTTGAAGCAGCCCGCGAAACGCCACTGATCAGCTGGCCAGTTATGATAAATGGAATCAGACCGCCTACAAGAAGACCTACAATGATTGCCGGGTTTGTCAGGGTATAATCAGAAAGCTTGGCAAAATTTTCCGGAGAGAGATGTGAAAATGACGTGGTTGCGTGCTCTTCTAGGAAGTTTTTGGCTTCGTACTGGAATGCCTGAATCATTGCCAGTGCCGCAAGTGCTGCGCTGGCTATTGCAAATCCCTTTGTTATTGCCTTTGTTGTGTTTCCTACCGCGTCGATTTGGTCTGTTACTTTGCGGTTTTGCTCGCCCATCCCTGTCATCTCAACTATCCCTCCTGCATTGTCTGCTATTGGACCAAATGCGTCAATACTCAGTACAATTCCTGCCAGACTCAGCATCGCCATTGCAGTAAGCGAGGTTCCAAAGATTCCATAGAGCAGGGCTTGAGAGGGATCTGGTGCAGCTGATGCAGAAACCGAAAATGAGATGATTATTGCGGCAACAAGCGCGATCATGAAGGGACCAGTAGACTGCATGCCCTTGATTATACCCATCAGTGTGAGGGATGCATAACCCCACTTGGCAGATTCGCTGATTTCTTTTACGGGTTTGTATTTGTAATTTGTATAGTTGTCAGTAATTCTCTGAATAACTGGAACCAGAATGACGCCAATGACTGTGCATCCGAAAAGTGCGTATGATGTATTGTCCTGTCCTATGAACATCGAAGTAAATGTAAAGTTTAGTGCAATTGCAATTGCGGCGGTGACATAAAATGAGCGGTTGAGTGGCTTCATGATATCAGAGACGTTTTTTGAGCCAATTGTTGCAGAGCCAATTATAGAGGCAATCAGTCCAGATGCGCCAACCAGTATTGGATAGGCAAATATTTTTGGAGCACCGATTAGTGCGCCAATGAGAAGCGATGCAAGAACAGTAACAATGTAGGATTCGTACACATCTGAGCCCATACCTGCAGCGTCACCCACGTTGTCTCCGACATTGTCTGCTATGGTTGCAGGATTCCGGGGGTCATCCTCAGGAATGTTTGCTTCAACCTTTCCCACAAGGTCTGCTCCCATGTCTGCTGCCTTTGTGAATATCCCGCCGCCAATCCTGATGAATAACGCAATAAGACTCGCACCTATCCCTACACCCGCAATTGTAATCGGGTCCGGAAATACCATGTACAGTAGTGCCAGTGCAAGCAATGCCATCGCCGGAACGGCAAGTCCCACCGTTGCACCGCCCCTAAACGCCAGTGCAAAGGTCTTGCCAATTCCACTTTCTGTGGCATGTGCGGCCCTTACCGCTGCCTTGACTGTGATTTTAAGTGAGATCATGCCTGCTACTGCAGACAATGCTGCACCAACTGCAAACGCGATTCCGTTTGAAAACCCAATAAAATAGCCAATAATTACTGAAAGACCGATGGCAATCGGGATGATTATTTTCATTTCCCGCCTCAAAAATGCCGCCGCGCCAATCCTTACCGCATCAGAGATGTCCATCATTTCTTTGGTTCCTGACTTTTGTTTTGTGACCCACAGGGCAAATCCTGCTGCAATTGCAAAAGAAGCAATAGCTGCACCAATTGGGATGATTTGCGGCAGCTCCATTTTACAACTGCATGCCTATAGGTACGAAATATAAATCATGGAGGAATCAGGTCCTTCTTTTTTGATACGGCCCAAAGGTCTTGCCTCTCAGTACCTGCCTTACAAGCTTGTTAAATCGCCTCCCATGACTGAGGTAGGGAAATCGCAGGTGAACTAGTTCGTGGGCAATTGTGTCATCAAGGGCTTTTTCGTTCGGGATTTTTTTGACATTGATGAAGACCAGGTTATGCTGCATGTATGATACCCCGTAATACTTGTATGCGGTGGTTCGGCGGCCTGCGGTGATCTCTTTTGGCATCTGAAGAACCTCCCTTGTGCTCAAAAGCACTTTCGGTTCCGGTATGGAAAGTCTTGCAGAGCAGATGCCAGTCTTTTCCAAGATACTTAGCCGTATGTCCGGGTTCAGCTTCATTTGCAATTTGTTTCAAAATCAGTGTTTATTTTATTGTGTCAATTGTTACGTGAGGGTTTGTTCAAAATTGAAAACACGGTACCAGTCATTTGAATCCGGAGGCCACAAGGTGAGATTTGAGATTCTCTCAGGTGGCTCATTTTTTAGATAGGGTCAGAGTTTTAGTGTAATCATTAATCATACAGCCACCGTCTCATCATACCCCTCGATTCATTAGATCAAGAAGCGCTTGTGTTTTATTTCTAATTTCTTGTGTTACCTTTACAACCACAAGGCCCTCGTTTGGCTGGCCATACAGGACAACGGCATTGTTCGGGGCGTAAATGCAGACAGGGATCACAAGCAAATCCTCCTCGCCATTTACGACAATTTGAACAGGTGGGATTGCATGAAAGGCATCCTTTATTGTCTGAATGCTTTGAGTGGTGATTTCTGCGGCAGGGTTGTTGCAGAATAGTTTGGTTGCGTCACTTGACGGCAGGATTCGCTTCTGT
>SBBK01000096.1 GCA_005240025.1 archaeon | reverse complement strand
GGAATGCAAGCTGGGCTAAAATTTCTCTTTCGGTAAGTATTCCCAACGGCACCCCGTCATCGTCGGTAACTACAATATTCCCGATTCCTCGGCGTGCCAAAAAATTCACAGTTTCAAATAATGAAACATCAGAAAGAACAGATACAGGATACGCAGTCATGTATTGGCCCACAACGAGATCGCTGATCTTTAGCACGAATAGATTTTAGATATTCTAGTATTTGACTACAGAATTTGAATATCATATTTGAGATTAAGAGTTGGATTAGTGATTCTGCCTCAATACCAACGCTGATAATTTGCATTCGATTTTAATAATATTCAATCAACTGAGATGGTGTGATAAAAACACAATTCAGAAATATTCTGGTTCCATTGGATGGTTCAAAAAACTCAATTCGTGGTCTGAATGTTGCCATTGCTCTTGCGCGACAGTGTCAGGCACAAATCATGGGAATTTATGTTATTCAAAGGCCTCCACATCCAGCATTTCGTGCAGTAAAATATCCAGAAAAACCATTACTCAGAGATGCTCAAAGCACCATGCAGTTTGCAAAAAAACATTGCGCCCAAAACGGGATCTTGTTTGAACATAAGATTGTATTTGGTGACCCAGGCTACACAATTGTTAAATTTGCCAGAGATAAAAAATTCGACATCATCGTAATTGGTGCAAGAGGCATCGGGGCCTTGAAGGAGATCTTTCTTGGGAGCGTATCAAATTACGTATTACACAAGTCAAACGTGCCAGTTTTGCTCGTAAAATAAGTTAAATTGCTTATTTTTTCCAAATGACGGTATAAGCAATTATTTTGTTATTCTTTTGTTTTTCAGTGCCCCACTCGCTTTGTGTGTGACCTGAATTTTTTTCGCAAACCGTCCCCCAATCAAATTTAGGGAACTTGGTCTCAACCATAATTGGATATTGCCTATTGTGTAGATAAGCGCCAAGATTGCAGTGCAATGCAATGTATTCCTACTCGTTATATCAAAAAACTACCAAATACTTGCATGCAAGTTCAGCTTGAAGGGAGAAAGATAGAAGACGAGAAAAAGGACACAATTCTGGGCATCCTGTCAGACAGGTACTGTCGTGCGATCATAGAATCGACTATGGCCGTCCCCAAGGCAGCAATCGAGATCAGCGCAGAGTGTGGGATCCCAATAAGTACAGTCTACAGAAGGTTACAAATACTTCATGACAGCAAGTTGCTTGGAATCTCGGGTGCCATCACTACGGAGGGAAAAAAGCACTTCCTGTACAAAAGCAAGGTCAGAGCTATGACCTCTAGGTTCAATTGTGGGAATTTAGAGGTAGAGATCGTTCCTAATGTATGTTAGGAACCCAATCTTCATTTTAAAAGTTGATAATCGAAATATTGTCTTAAATCGCCCCAATTGGGTTTTATCATTATGGAAGTAAAGCAGTATTCATCGCCAGTGTTTTCTCTAACAATGCAAAATTCGCTTCATGACGTTCTTGTGTTAATGCAGACGAATTTTATAAAAAGGATAGTAATTACCAAGGACAAAAAACCTGTTGGAATAATCACAGAACGGGACATTAACAGATTTCTCGAAAAGGACAATACGTCCAGGCATCTTGATGAGATACCCACAAAAGAGGTAATGAAAAAAAATCTAATTTTGATAACTGCAGGCCAGATGGATCATATGGGGCAGTGTGCTGCTCGCATGATGACTTTCAAGATCGGTTCGATAATTGTAGTGAACGAAGAAGGCGATCTTGTAGGCATCACGACACAAACCGACATTGCCAGATCATATGCAGCAAAATACCCGGGTAAATACAAGGTTAAAGACTACATGAGTGAAAAAGTAGTCACATGCAGAGATTCTGATTCTCTGAGGTTTGCCTTGGAAGTAATTAACAAAAATGATATTTCCAGATTGATTGCCACAAACAGCAACGGAAACGTCAAAGGAGTGATCACTACAAATTCCTTTCTGAAGCATAGTGAATACTTTAAGGGAACAGGTAAAACCAGGAGTTATCTTCTTCTGGAGAAGTCGTCTGATAAGCGCATTGTTGGAGAACTGATCGATGATGAGATCTTGGTTGTAGAGCCTGATGAGGATTTGGCAAATGCGGCATCCCTTATGATAAAGAACAACATCAGTGGCATTCCAGTAATCGTACTGGAAAACAAAAAACTCGTTGGTGTTGTAACGAAATTTGACATTGTACGAGCCTTCAGTAATGTTATGGTATATAGCGAACTTTTGGAAAAATATAGGGCATTCCCATAATGTAAGCAACAATCCAGGCCTCTGCTTTATTCCCACAGGCGCGAATTTAGACCATACGTGGATCAATCACGGCATTTTCCCCTTTCTACAATTAAAATATGGCACAATAATGTGGAAAATGTTGAAGACGGACTTTCCAGTGAGAAAACCTCATTCTCCAGCGAAGGAGCCTACGCGAAGTATCACGTACAGGCTTCCAGCCAGAGTAGTCGAGGAGTTGGAAACAGAGGCGATGCAAAAAAACATCTCACACAATGTTTTGGTAAGGCAGATTTTAGAAAGATATCTCGCATGGGACAGATTTAGCGACAAAATTGGAATGATAGACATACCCAAAAAGGTTCTAGAATCCCTTGGTGATGAGCTAGAAGGCGGAGACATTAACAAGGTTGTGGATGCAATAAAACCAATAATCAGAGAGGCCGTCTTATTTATGAAGGGAAAATATGACTTGAAGCGTTGCATTGAAACCCTGGAAGACTATATACGGGCGTCAGGGATGAAATCTGACCACCGAATTGAGGGCGCCGTACATCATTTTATCATTCAGCACGAGCTTGGAATCAAGTGGTCGCTATTTACCGAACAGCTACTCAAGGAGTTATTTGCTGAATTTGTGCCGGAAAAAAACCTGAGCTGCCAGACTACTGAGAAGACAGTAATAGCATCAATTCCCCTGGGTTCTGACTTTTCCGAACACGATTATTAAAAAAATAGAAAGTTTACTGAACTTGTATTGATGTGCTTTTTGGTTTTGGGGTTGGAGTGGCCTTTGGCAATGTAACGTTTAGCACACCGTCGGAGAGCTTTGCCTGTGTTTTGTCTGAGAGTACTTTGTCAGGTATCGGCAATACTCTGTAATACGATAGCTCGCTTCGTTCCTTTCTGATGTAGTTCTTTTTCTTTTCTTCCTCTTCTTCTTTGTGCTGTGCAGATATTTCCAGGGAGTTATCAAAGACGTTGAGTTTGATTTCGTCCTTTTTTACTCCCGGCATTTCTGCCTTGATTATGTATTTGTCGCCTTCATCTACCATGTCGCATGACAGTATTGAGACGCGCGGTATTGTCTTAAATCCCGGAAAGCTTGGAAAGGTGGAAAGGGCTCTTTCAAACTCTCTCCGAAAGTCATCGAATGTTCTGTCCAGATTTGACCAATTGAATGGCCAGGTTGATACAAGGTCAGTTTTTTGTTTGTCTTCTTTTGTCATTGGGTAGAATTTTCACATAATTATTTAATTATCTGACGCAGATTATCAAAATTGGTTTTCAGATTTGTGAGTAAAATCACTGCTGATAATTTGCAATAATTATTAATTAATTAAACACAGGATTACAATATTGCAAAAAGACATCCAGGATTTTATGAAAAAGCATTTGGATTTGTTGCTAGCGCAGGTTAAAACATACAAACCATTCGCAAAAACAGCATTTCCTGGCGTGAACCTTGCAGATGCCTGCTTTAATTTAGTTGTAGGAAACGCGTTTTCTGTCTTTTTGTCCCAATATACTATTAGGATGATGTCCCCTACCGAAAAGGATCTTGCCGATTTTGGGATCCTTGTAAGCCAGTACAAAGAAAAGATAAACGAATTATTTCTCAGATAGTTATTCTATGCTTATTGGCGTTCCTTGGAAAAGTTTTGGCATTGTTATTGTCAGTATGCCATTACTGAATCTGGCGGAGATGTTTTTAATATCAACATTTTTTGGAATTGAGATGCTTTTTTTGAAATATTCATATTCGTATTTCTGGCTGAGCTTTGATTCAGTATATTTT
>SBBK01000183.1 GCA_005240025.1 archaeon | reverse complement strand
GGATACGGACTTTGACTTTATCTTTGAGCGATTCTATTCTCTCAGGGATTGTGGTGTGATACATCCTTATGAGGTCTTCTGGTGGCGCAACAACGTATATTGTTCCTGTCGCTTTGCTCAGGAGCTTACTAATCTTTGAATAAATATTGGATCGGCCCTGAATTATTACAAAAGATGAAACATCCTGAATTTCGGTATTTTTGACAAGCCCATCTATGTCCTGGACAATTTTTTGTGACAGGTTTTTCATGGTCGTTATTTCGTCCTGTTTTCGATCAAGAATCGTATTCAGTGCCTCTGTGGGGGGCACTGCTGCACAGAGTGTCGGGTTTGAAAAGGTAGTAGTCACCACCCCCATATTTTTGAGCCTGCCAAGAGACCGGTATGTCTTACCCCTGTCAATTTCCAGCCTTGAAGAAATGGTTCCAACAGATATCGGACCGGACTGGAGCAACCCCATGTAAACCCGTGAATCTATTTCCTCTAGGCCAAAAAACGCAAAGGCCTCAACGAGTTCCTGGTGGTTCATATGAATTCTGTATTTTGAAGTAGCCTCACTAATTATCAGTTGTTGTCTGTTCAAAATAGACAGACAATCACATAATACTTGTGTCCGAGAGCTATTTTGAGCAAATTATATACCGTTGCCGTCGTAGAATATCAATTTGGAAATACTCATCGAGCCGTGGAAAAAACTTGTCATACACGAGGTAATAGAGTACAACTTTGAGGAGTGGTTAAGCCAGATCGCCTTTGGACTCAAGACATCGGGGGGAGCAATTCCTACCATCAACTGGGCCAACGGCATTGTGTTTCAGTCATTCAACTTCCCCGATACAAACTCAATCGTGGATGAAAAGTTAAAGGGAACGCTCCACTGGTCGTCAGTCATGTTTGCCATTAAGAAGAAATTTGAAAAACAAATAATCAAAGACAATGCGACGATCAACCTAGTTGATGTCAGCGTCAACGAAATTTTCAGCAAGCTTGCAGAAAGACTAAAAGAATACTCGGAGGCCAAAAATGGTGCCGCCAAGTCCCATTCCTGACTCGAACAAAGCCCTTAGCTTGACCTACACACAAATAATCATATGGAATGTGTAAAATCCATAATAAGCACAAGGTGCATCATATACCATGATAGCACCGAATCCTCAATCCAAATGTACGTCGTGTGGAAAAAACACCATTCAGGCAGATGTTACTACAGGCGAGATGTTTTGCAGAAATTGCGGTTACGTTATAGCGGAAAAAATTGAGGAAGCCGGGCCGGAATGGAGAACGTTCTTAAATGACGATTCGGATAGGAGCAGGGTGGGTGCAGGAACGTCACTTATGTTACATGACATGGGCCTGTCCACAATAATCGGTGTCGCAGACAAGGATGCCGCAGGTAAACCCCTTTCGGCATCAATGAAGAGCTCAATAGGAAGGCTAAGAACGTGGGATAGCAGAACGCAGGCTCATTCTTCTGCAGACAGAAATCTGAGGCAGGCTCTGAGCGAACTGGGTAAAATGAAAGACAAGATAGGCCTTGCCGATGCAGTGATCGAAAAGGCGGCATACATCTACAGAAAGGCCATGGAGAAAAAGCTCGTCAGGGGCAGGTCAATCCACGGTTTGGTTGCTGCGTGCCTGTACGCAGCGTGTAGAAACACAGAGACGCCAAGAACGTTGGACGATGTTGCGGAAAGCATCAACGTAAGACGAAAGGATGTGGCAAGGTGTTACAGGCTGATCTACAAGGAACTTGAACTAAAAATGCCCGTTGCGGATCCTGCCAAGGGCATCTCAAGAATAGCAAGCACTGCAAACCTAAGTGAGAAAACAAAACGAATGGCAGCCGAAATCCTAAACAAAGCAAGAAAGATTGGAGCCGTGGCAGGAAAAGACCCGATGGGTCTTGCAGCTGCGGCCCTTTATTTAGCATGTATCTCCAATGGCGAAGTTCGCTCTCAAAAAGACATTTCCATTGCCGCCGGCGTTACCGAGGTCACAATCAGAAACAGGTGTGTGGGCCTCAGAGGCCTTCTTGAGAACTAGTCTAAAAATATGGATATAAGTAATTCACTACAACCATGGCTGAGCTCAATTGGTCGGACTGGCTTGATTTTACTGCGGTTCAAGCAGAAAAACTGCCGCAATCACCCGGAGTATTCATGGCGCATGCTGCAATGAAAATGCTCCTCATAGACGGCACTGCCAATCTAAGGCAGAGTGTTCTAAATGCGACAAAAAAACCGTGCACCTCAGAGGCAAAGAGGTTTCGTTATTTTGTTACTGACATGTATGATGATATGAAGGCGAGGCTACTAGAGGAATACAAGCAAAAACACGACGGCCGGCTCCCAAAATGCATGTAGAATCAGCTGCTCAAATCCTAGTTTTGATATACAAAAACAGTTCGTGGGGTCAACCCCCAATGGTCGCCAAGAATTCCGATGTCAGACTCGTGCCAGCATTTGTGCAGTGTTTGCATCAAGCAGACACACACAAGAATACTTGGTAACTTGACATCACAGTACACAGGTCTGTTGGACCAGGGCCATATTCTCCCTTGCCAGACCAATGGTATCCCAGGGTCCTACAGCACCATTTTTTTAAATTTGGCACCAAGGAAATCCGTGCGTAGTTCCAGAACCACACATGGCAGGTCTTCTGAACAAAATCCAGACTACACGTGGCATAATTTTGACACAGCATAAGATAAAATAATGACACACACAATACCAGATGCTGAAATGAGTGAATCAAAGGACCAAGACGGCACTCAGCATTTTGATAGGCTAGTGCACATTGGCGAGTTGACATCAAACATTACACACGACATGAGAAACCCACTCACTGTAATTATCAACTATTCAATGATGATCAGGAAAAATTCCAAAAACAAGATTGACAAAAAATCACTCGACCAGTTGTTTCTTATCGAAGAACAGGCGCGAAAAATGTACCACCAGATCGAGGACGTGCTAAACTACATTAAATTACCCCCCCTGAAGTTGCAATCCTGTTCCTTGCACGATGTTTTGAAAAAGGTAATCGAAAGGATACAAATTTCTGACGATGTTGAGATAACACTCCCAAAAAACAACCCCCAACTGGTTTGTGACATCGACAAAATCGAAATCGTTTTTGTCAATTTGATCACAAACGCAGTTGAAGCAATGAATGGAGTAGGTGAAATCACAATTTCCGCAAAGAGCGACAAGGACACTGTTGCAATCCAAGTCGAGGATTCCGGGCCAGGCATATCTGAGGAAAACCCGGACATTGTATTTCGGCCACTCTTTACAACAAAAGAAAATGGTACAGGCCTAGGTCTGGCAAGCTGCCAAAACATCATTGAGCGACACAGGGGAACCATTTCTGTAAAAAACAATCCAACCACATTTACAATAACACTCCCCAGGTCTGGCGCCTAGGCGGATAGTTTTTTCCGAGTTTTGTATATGTACAGAGATGCCGCAATTGCGACAGCCAGGATTGCATAATACACATATTCATTTTGCCATGCTGGGTCCGGCTGGTCGGTTTTTGCAAAGCCGCTTATTGTAATCTTGTCTTGTGATGCGCCAGCCACATCAAAGGCCACATGCCAGTTTCCCTCCTCATCCTTGCTTTGGATTGACCTGACAGTCATGTCATTTACCGCTACGGTGAATTTTTCGTCATCCGTAGTTCTTGGAAATTCAAAATTCACAAATGTTGGTATTTTAAATGAGTTTATGCCGTTCAGGGACAAAACAGTCCCGCTTTTGTCAAAGCCGACCACCGTAAATGAGGCAGTCGAGTCATAACGGAACTCGAATTTTTCGCCGTCCCGGACAGCAAAAAGCGGCACTACGGTTTCATCACCAATTGCAAAGCAGCTGTAATAATTCACCTCAGAGGCAATGGACGGATCAGGATAGATAGTAAAGTCGGCCGTCTGCCCCGGCTCTATTTTTGCTATTTTTTCAAGGCTTTGTCCTGTGTCAATGAGTCCATTATCGCCATGGATGGTTGCATAAACTTTGACGTCATATTCTGTTTGGTTGCCAGTGTTCATTATTTTGCCACTCATGTGCCCATCCCTGTGTTTTATCAATGTTCTATCATACAACACCTCAATTCCCGGTGGCGCCCCCAGTTCACTTCGAAACGCCACTGCGGGTTTTTCTAAAACAACATCACCATCCTTGATTTGGTGCAGCTTAATCTTAAATGGCATGTCTTTGTTTGGAAATATCACTGGAAGGGATTGAGTGGTGGTGACTGAATTTTTACCATCGTGTGCAGTAATTGTTACTGTAGGCAGGACTGGCGTACTTTCTGTGTTTTTCACCGCACCCGCAACCGTGTAAATACCATTACTATCAAAATACCCAAGGAACTCGGATTCTGGAACCCAGACCTCTGCCGAAGCACCGCCAACCGTGAAAAATAACAGCGCCACAATGAATGAGTTTTGCATAAAAACAGTTTGCACTGTTCTGGTCTTAAATCAATCGAATATTTTCACGTGGAATGTGTTTCGATTATCTTCAAGACCGAGAAGGGGAATTTCCCAAAATCAATCTCGCGTTCAGCAGATATCAGCAAGATTTCCTTTCCCACCGGAAAGCTCATCACAACTACTTTGTCGCGGTACGACATTGCAAACCGCACTGGCCCCAGTTCTGCGTCAAATTCCTGTCGCATCCTGACTCTGAGTGCCAATTCCAGATACAACATTTCGTCCTTTTTAACATCTTCCAAGGGTTTTTTGCCCTCGGCCATGCCGCCTGCGATAAGGCGACCCTTGTCATTGATGAGGCCGACAAAACGGATCCTTTTGTCAAGATTTTTTACATTTTTGCACAACGCTTCCTTATCCATTGAAAATCATTCCTCGGTGGTCATAACTCATCATAGCGATCTATTTATTTCGAGCTCTGGTATTTAATCAGCATGTCACAGGATGTCGGGCAGCCAGCTGAATATTACAAACACGTCTCATTGTTTTGGACTGATCTCTTGCACCTAATGTCAGGCAAGCCAGTTGCACTGGCATCTGTCGGTCCGATGAGAAACTGGGCCAACGACATGAAAAAGATCACGGCAGAGGTCATAGAATCACATGAACACATTGTTGAATTCAATCGGAGACTGTCCGAGTATTACAATCAGTTATCGGAAACGTGGATGGAGGCGCAAAAAAAGGTAAACGCCAAGGCCACGGGATTGCCAAACGATTCGGAACAGCTTGAGGCATACAAAAGAATCTGGATTGACATTTTTGAAAATGATTTTACCGAGTTGTTTGATTCAGAAAAGTTTGGTCAGAATTATGGAAAACTTGTTGCCTCTGAGCTGGAACTCACAAAACGGTGGGAAAGCATCCTAAACATAATGCTGCATTCTGCACGGCTGCCTACAAAAAAGGAAATCGACGAGATCTACAAGGAGCTGCATGAGCTTAGAAAACGAGTAAAGAAACTGGAAAGAAAGGAGCAAGACCAAAATGCCGGCTGAGTCTCTCGATCCAAAACTGGTTCAGGAATTTCTGAGCTTTTCAAAAAATGTAGTCGATGCCCCAAAGCTGGTGCCGGCACCAGACGAGATAACACTAGAGTCAACGCCATTTGATGTTGCATATAAAGAAGACAAAATGCGCCTCCTGCACTTTAGGCCTCTTGTAGAAACCAAAACCGGCGCCGCCCCACTCGTCATAAGCTATGCGATAATAAACCGATTTCACATTCTGGATATCCAGCCGAAGAAAAGCTGGGTTCGCAAACTCCTGGAAAGCGGTATCGACGTATACATGATAGACTGGGGCAGCCCCTCAAACATCGACAAGTATCTAGATTTTGATGATTATGTCAACACGTACATGGACAACTGCGTAGACTTTGTAAGAAAAGAGTCACAGACAAATAGTATATCTCTACAGGGATACTGTACTGGCGGCACGATATCCACCATTTATTCCGCACTCCATCCCGAAAAGGTCAAAAACCTAGTTGTTACTGCGCCTGTAATTGACGGCTGGAAGGACACAACGGTTGTCAGCAACATAGCAAAACACATCGATGTGGACAATCTGGTCCAGACCATTGGCAACATGCCGCCAGAGTTTATGTATTATTGTTTTTCAATCCTAAAACCATTTGAGCAGGGGCTGGAAAAATACTACAGGTTTTTCAAAAACATACATGACCGGGACTTTGTCGATAGCTTCCTCAGAGTAGAAAAATGGTTAAGCGACACTCCGCCAATTCCAGGCGAATTATTCAGGCAATGGATAAGAGACATCTATCAGGAAAACCTCCTCATTCAAAACAAGATGTATGTCGGTGGAAAACGCATCGACCTTGCAAAAATCACGATGCCCATCTTCATCCAGATTGCGGTAGGCGATCATCTTGTTTCACCGGAGTGCAGCATGCCGTTATATTACGCGGTGGGAAGCAAGGACAAAACCCTCAGAATTTATCCGGTAGGACACGTAGGTATGATTGCAAGCTCTTACTCTCAGAAGCAGATTTTGCCTGAGCTCTGCCAGTGGCTTAAAGAAAAATAGTTACTTTTTCTTTTTTTCGAGTGGAAATATTACGACCTGAACAAGATCTCCTTCGCCCAGACTGAGCGCATCGCGTTCTGCCTCCGGTACTGAGATTCTGCCGTTGCTTCCAATTGTGGTTTTGAAGGCACCCACACCCATGAAGTTTTGCAGCACACTTGCAGTGCCAAAAAGTTGATTCATTGCATTTTTTTGCATCGAAGCCATGTTGCTAGTAAAGCTTGCCTGGGCCTCGCCTGCTTTTGCGGTCATGTCTTTTAGTGTCTGCACCGGATCGAATTTCTGGCTATTTTCCATGTACGAGCAAAAAGCCTTGATAAAATCGGCCTGTGCCTTGCCTCCTTTTTGCATCCACTCCTGGAACATCGAAGCATAATCAGATTGGTTTGTATTGCCAGCCATTGCCAAATTGTGGCAGAAATCTTATTTAAAGTTATTTTGAAGAAAGTCAAGGACGACTCTGGCAAAATTGCCTGGATCATCCACATATGGGGTATGGCCGCAGTCCTGCATCTGGTAAAACCTGCAATCCCGTATTGTCCGCACAAAAACCTCGGCATATTTGATCGGTATTACTGGGTCCAGTCCACCCCACACTACCAACGTCGGTGCGCTCAACACCTCAAGACGTGTTGTTATTTCTGGGGCGTTTTTGAGCCCGAGAATGGTAGACATAAATGCGAACTTGGCATTTGGCATCTTCATTCTCTGAACAAAGTCCTCTACGATGTGCGGATTTACTTCTTTGTTGCTCCCAGTCATCATCGAAAATACGTTTTTAGCGGTTTCGGCATCTGGGTACAGCGCGGCCATGATGTATGCATCAAGGGCCGGTGTGCTTTGTTTCATCACACCTGCGGGTGACACCAGAACAAGTTTGTCCACAATCGTTTGTTTGTTTGCTGCAAATTCGACTGCGATTTGTCCCCCAAGAGATGAGCCCATCACCGACGTCTTGTCAATTCCAAGCGTATTCAAAAAAGATTCAAGAAATTCTGAGAAAAACTCGGCAGTATAGTCGACGCTTGGTTTGTCACTGTAACCAAACCCAATCAGATCAGGTACAAAAACTGAAAAATGTTTTCCAAGTTTCGGTATGACAAGATCCCATCTTTCCGCTGATGCCCCAAGCCCATGAATTAAAACCAGATTTTTTTTTGCAGATCCTTCCTGCAGATAACGAATCCTGTTCCCGTCCACAGCAGTGAATTTCTCTTGCATCTACCTGGTGTGGATCTTATGTGCGCGATAGATAAGTTTTCGGTTGGCGCGCCAGAAATTGGCGATCTGGTCTCCGTATCGTCAAAAAAGGAGGGGTTAGCCCAGCGCCCTTGAGTGTTTATGTGTGTGCGGTCGCTCGCCT
>SBBK01000152.1 GCA_005240025.1 archaeon | reverse complement strand
TAGCGAGGCGGTTAGCATATGTACTGTCATTCCAAACAGCGTAGCAGAGATTCCGTCTATTCCAATAGGGAGTCCCACTAATTTGTAAAATGTTCCCTGGCTTGCACCCATACTGAGGTCTATTACGAAAATGCTGACAAAAATCGCAAATCCACCCACCATCCCGGATACACAACCTATTTTTGCCCTCTCGACACAGGTGAGAGGCAGACTGGAAGTCATGTAGATGGCCAGTTTTCACTTTCGAATTTCGTCCAGTCTTGCTTTTTTTCTATCTTTGATTTTTTTTTCATCTGGTAATCCTCATACAGCATGATGGAGCTAAATAGCCCCATGACGGCACCATAAAGGACATGCAGTACCAGTGCCCCCCACAGGATGTTACTGGATGTTTCCATTAGCATCTTTGCGATTTGCATGTCCTGCTGAGTAATTGGCAGCAATCCATTTGCCTGTGCGTCCAGCAGGGGAAACATCAGATAAAGAGTTAATGGCATAAAAAATATTGCATATACTTCGATCCCCGTTACAGCACCTCCGATTATTCCCTTTGGTACACCGGATATGCGCAAAAATCTGTGCAGGGTTGAGCAGACGCAAAATATCACACCAATCAGTGCGGCAGTTAACATGTGCGCAAAAAATCCAAACGTAATCGCCGCCATTCCATCAAGACCTACGAGCAGACCGACTACTCTGTAAAAGGTTCCAAACGGAACGCCTACCTCGCTATCAATCCAGAAAAATGAGCTGAAAAGCGCAAATCCCCCAACCAGGCCTGCAATGCAGCCGGTCTTTGCCATTCGATAGATTTCTGCACGACTAATCATACTTGCCCCCGAAAGGAATTGAATCTGTGCGGGTGTCTTGTGCGCTTTTCAACTGTATTACTACGGCTCAAATAAATATAATAGATATTGTGATTATAACTAAAAAATGTACAGAAAAATAGAGTAAAAATGAAATATTGTAACAACTTTTTACAATAAACCAAAAAAGAGTAAACAGGTGTTAATTTAGAGAGTTTAGGATAGTAGTCAAAGCAGTGCGAAGGAACCCCGTTCCCAGCCCATCGACCCGGTCTGAGCGCATCGATGTTGTCTTGCTCGATACTATCCTGTTTTACTAGGACACCTTCATGCCAATAAAGATGATCACGATCAGTTTGAACATTTGTCAGAAATTAATTTCAAAATCAAACGTGTGTTTAGAGCGGGTCCTCGAGGGTTTTTTGTTCGCTGGTACAGAATCTGAGCCTTTCCATGCCCAACATCGAAGATAGCTTGTTTGCCGTAGCTGGCCCAAACCCCTCGTATCGATTGTTTATCATAATTAGTGAAAAGGCAGCCTTGTCTTGCACACCGGCCAGTTTTTCAGCCCAGAATTGAAGGTCAGCACTTTTGTCCCCTGCAAGATGCCCAAACTCTTTTTCCGGGATGCCCCTGTCGCCTATCAGCCTGAGGTAGACAAAATCCGAGGTGAGGGGCGGCAGATTTTTTGTCCCCCGCACATCGCTCCACACAAGGCAGGTTTTTTTGTCCGATAGATATCGTATTGCCTGGTTTTCAAACCAGCTTTTGTGTCTGCCTTCAATCACATACGAGTTTGCAAGAAACGAATCTAGTGGTTCTAGGTTCGGCCTTGCCTCCTCAAATGAGAGCCACGGAGGCAGCTGAACCACGGTAAACAGAAATTTTGTTTTCAGGGGCTTTAACGAGTCCACGAATTGTTCCAGATACGGATCAGGATTTTGCAGTCTGTTTTGATGCGTGATTATTTGCGGGAGTTTTGCTGTAAATTTAAAGTGCGCCGGAGTATCTGCGTTCCATTTTTTCACAACAGATTCCTGCGGAATTGCGTAAAACGTAGAGTTTATCTCGGTGATGTCAAAAACTGACGAATAATATTTGAGGAATTTTGATTTTGGCAGACTTTTTTGGTAAAAGGTGCCAGACCAGCCATCATAGCCCCAGCCCGTGCAGCCAAGAATTGTTTCCAATCAGATCATTTCTTGAACAGCCTGAAGCGGCCGAACCTGCCCCTGTTTTCTTTTTCGGGTTTTTTCCCAATGCAGTCCAGATATTCGTATGTTATTTGCCTGCCGTGTCCCACCATGTTTGTTGTTTTTAGCTCGCGAAGCTTAAAGCGCTTGCCGTTTTCCAGTTTTAGCAGTGCATCGTCAGACAACGCAAAGCCAGAGCCTTCGTCGTGGAATACAAGGGTTCCGCCGGCCAAGAGTTCAAGCTCGCAGTTGTAATTTATGGTGGTTCCAAAAACAGTGATGTTTTTTGCGCGTACCTTGATGTTGTTTATCAAATTGTTTACAACTACCGTATCTGCATCAAGCAGTACCGTCTCGCGGGCATTTGCTGCGACGATTTTGCCCCTGGGGGCCCTAAGTTCAGTATAGTGCTCTTTTGTGATAAAGATGCCCACCCGGCCCTGTGGGTCCTGGAGCAGTTCCTTGATTCCCGTCAGGTTTCCCACTACAATGTCGCCATTTTCGGCCGTAATTTTTGCGCCGTTCTCCACCACAAAGTTGTTTTTAAGCGGGTCAACCATCGTAAAACTTCCGTTTGCTATTTTGATGTGCGTCTTTGTATCCCCTTCCGCAAAAAATGGGCTGGTTATGCTTCCCGCCATGAAAACAGGGCCGTCATATACGAGTTGGCCTGCCCAGAATTTGCCTTTGATGAACAACTCCCCAGATTGCTTGCGCTCAAATTCTATTTCGCCCAGCTCCTTTGAGCCGAAGAGTTTGGAGCCGCCCGCGCCGTTTCTTGCCAGAAGAGATGCCCATTCTTGGGCAAGCTTCATTTCACGCGCGACATCGACAGAAAGCAAAAGGTTGCGCTTCCTTTTTTCTTCCTCAGAGTCACCCGAATAGACCCGGCCTTTTTTTACTCGCTCGTCGTCCGAGTCCGGATAGGTTTTGCCTATTTTTAGATCCTCGTATGCCTGAATTATTTTTTTTATTTTTTCTTCGTCTCCGCCCCTGTCGGAATGGTGATCAAGCACCAACTTTCTAAACGCAGCGCGGACCTCATTTTCTGATGCGCCATGCTTTATGCCAAGGATATCGTAATTGCTTTCAGCCATTTTCCCCATTTATTTGAAGCATCCTTGGATTATGTACCTTTTCTGTTTTGAATCAGGCTATCTTCAGACAGTGTAAAAAGGCGCCACCCAGCATTTCCGCGAATTTTCATTCCTGCATTTACACCGGAAACACGGGCTGACTATCCATTCATTCCGTAACATATAGAAACAGAATAACAGCCAAGGCCGCAATCCTCGCAGATTGGTTTTAAGGAATCCTTGTCTGCACTGCCAATGCAGCAGGGTCTTTTTTCCCTTCCCAGATGGTCCACAGAAAGGATTGACCATGTCGGGCAGTCAATTGGAGTGGTGCCTTTCCCACCCCAGTTTTTTTTCAGCAGCTCGAGGTGTTTTGTCGGGTTTATGATGTAGTTGTCGTCAAAGTTTTTTTTCATCGATATGATATCGTCAATTACCTTGGTTCTCTGGGGGCCAAATGGCAGCCACAACGGATCGCCTTTTGCAAACGGGGTGTGGAACTGGAATGCAATTTTGTTTGAATAATCATACCATTGTTCTGCCACGTCCTTGACTGTTTTGTAGTTTAACGAGTTTATCGTCATTGATATCCAGATGTCCTTGTGGGCCTTGGCGCCGTGTTTTGATATGTAGTCTTTGACATTTTTTCTTGCAGTATCATAGGAGCCCTTGCCACGTATTTGGTCGTGGATCTGTTCCGTCCCATCAATTGAGACCCAGTAAAAGTACAATTTTTCGTATTTTTTTAGCGGTATCGTGCCGTTTGTTACAAGGCAGACCCTTTTTGGGAATTCGTTTATGAAGAGCTCGACCACATCCGGCCTCAGCATTGGCTCGCCACCAACCAGAGTCACTATGAATACGTGTTGTTTTTTGAACTTGTTTTCGATTATTTTTTTCCATTGCTCGACTGTGAGCTCCTCGTTTTCTTTTCGGTTGAGCCACCAGTAGCAATGGGTGCAGTGCAGGTTGCAGACATTGATAATGTCAGCAGAGCCGTAAATGGGGCTTTTTTTGTCAAACATTTTGTATGATACATACTTGGTAAGCAGGTGAAAGTAGCACGGCGTCTCCCTTACTATTTGCCTGAAACCCCTTCCCATTATTTCCATTGTGTCACCATTGGGAGATCAACCACATGTGTGAATTTGGCATACATGGATATATCTTTACGATAGTGCAGGAACAGGCCAACAATTTTTTAGTGTGGCACAGAATACGAATGCGATGCCAGCTGTCGCGTATTGGCCAGGGTTTGCAAGATTGGTTGTGATATAAAATGTATGAGAAGGAAGTTCAACAAGAGATCCGGTGGTGGATTGACCCAAACGGAGGGAATCTAAAACAAGACCAGATCATGGCTCCTGATTTTCTTAATGATCCAAAACGAGCAAAACTACGAAAAAAATTTCACCAGACAGAATACCACCACAGGCACATGAAATGGCTCGAGCTTGTGCTTTTTGTGCTTGAACCACAGCAGAGAGGCCAACGCATGTATGACAGACTGCTAAGCTTGATTTTGAAGCACAGAAAAGACGATGAATGTTTTGAGTTAATAACGAAGGACGGGTTTTATCCGCTCCCAAACCCACTTGTAGAACTGGAGAAGCTTGAGATTTTGCATGACGAGTATGTTAAACTGCACGAAAAGATAAGAGACTGGATTCTCCTGGAATGTTCAGAATACAACGCAGGCATTGAGCAGGAAAACATGAAACCGAAAAATTTTGCGACCCAGTCTGCGCAGAAATCCATCTCCAGGCCAACCCGAAAAGTTGCAACACCTGAGAACATTTTGCTTGTCTTGTGTGCCAGATGGCTGTTTGACG
>SBBK01000224.1 GCA_005240025.1 archaeon | reverse complement strand
GCAAGGGGAATCACAAAAAAGAAAAAAATAATCAAGTTTGAGGGCTGCTACCACGGTGCCCATGAGTCCATGCTGGTAAAGGCAGGTTCCGGCTCTGCACACAGCGGCATTTCAATATCGGATGGTGTGCCAAATGATTTTTCAAAAAATACAGTCGTAGTCCAGTACAACAACGTCGAGCAGCTAGAGTCTGTAATTTCAAAAGACAAAGACATTGCAGGTGTGATAGTTGAACCGGTCCTTGGAAACATGGGGCTTGTACTGCCCAAAAATAACTATCTCCATACCATGAGAGAGATTACAAAAGAACACGACATTCCACTCATCTTCGATGAGATAATAACTGGGTTCCGGATGGCACCTGGCGGTGCCCAGCAGTATTTTGGGATAACACCTGACATTACCACCCTGGGCAAGGCTCTTGGAAATGGATTTGTAATATCTGCGGTGGGTGGCAAACGCGAGATAATGGACCAGCTTGCACCCGGTGGCAGGGTCTATGCGGCAAGTACCTTTGCTGGAAATCCGGTCTCGGTTACCGCTGCCACAAGTACAATCAAGATTCTTAAAACCATGGGAAAAAAACTCTATCCATCTCTTGAAAGGTACTGCAAAAAGATCTCAAACGCAGTTGATAATATGGCACACGATTACAAAATTCCGCACCAGGTAAACTCGATCTCGTCAATGTTTCAGATATTTTTCTCAGCCGCACCTGTGGTTGATTATGCATCATCAAAAAAATCCGACACAAAAAAGTTCCACAAGTTTTTTCACCATCTTCTAAAAAAAGGAGTATTTGTTCCACCATCACAATATGAGACGTGTTTTCTTTCTTACGCACACGCAAAAGCTGACATTGATAAGACCATCGATGCATACCAATACGCCCTGAGGATGATCAAATGAGGTTTGTCTTGGGGACCAGGGGCAGCCAGCTTTCGCTGGCACAGACAAACTGGGTCATATCGGAGCTCAAAAAGAAAACGCCGGAACACGACTTTGAGATAAGGACAATCAAAACCAGAGGCGACACGGACGCAAGGCCCTTGTTTACAATTGATCAGAAGGGAATCTTTGAAAAGGAAATAGACAGGGCCGTTGCAGACCGAACGGTTGATTTTGCTGTGCACAGCCTAAAAGACATCCCATCCAATCTGATGGATGGCCTCGTTGTGGGCTGTGTGCCTGCGAGGGAATCGGTAAACGATGTCTTTATCCCGGGAGGTGATTTTTCACTGCAGACGATTCCGGCAAACTCTGTCATAGGAACAAGCAGCCTGAGGCGGGCAGTCCAAATTTCAAGAATCCGCAAGGACGTTACTGTAAAACCAATCCGCGGAAACATTGAAACCAGAATAAAAAAGGTACAGGATGGCTCCTATGACGCAATAATACTGGCACAGGCGGGAATAAACCGCCTGGGCATAAACGTGAGGCACCATGGACTATCGACTGACGATTTTCCTCCCTCACCTGGCCAGGGTGCAATAGGAATTGTCTGCAGAAGGGACGACACCAACACGCAAAAAATGCTAAAAACCATAGAGGATCCTGATACAAGAACAGCAATCGAGGCAGAGCGTACGCTGTCGGAATTTGTGGACTCTGGCTGCAGGTTTCCGGTAGGGGTGTATGGTCAGGTGAGCGGGCAATCGGTTAGTCTTGCGGTATCGGCATATTCTATTGATGGAAAAAAGTCGCTAACTGTACAAAAAAGCGGAACCAAGACGGACCCACGGGGGCTTGGGCGGGCAGTAGCGGAGGAGCTCAGACGCCAGGGGGTAAAGGAGCTGGCAGCAGACTGGCGGCAAAAACTGGACGAGTGGAACAAATGAGTGGAACTGTTTATCTTGTAGGGGCCGGACCTGGAGACCACAAACTAATAACGATTCGCGCAGTAGACCTGATCAAAAAGGCGGACGTCGTCCTATACGACAGGCTGGTGGGGGAAAAAATTCTAGCATTAATACCAAAAAATGCAAAAAAAATTTACGTTGGACGCGAGGTGGGTGACGACTATGGGCACCAGGACTCTACAAACCAGCTCATGGTAAAATATGCAAAATCACACAGGCACATAGTCCGGCTAAAGGGCGGAGACCCATTCATTTTTGGAAGGGGTGGTGAAGAAGCAGAATATCTAAAAAGGCACAAAATAAAATTTCAAATAGTACCAGGAATAACGTCTGGGATAGGCTCTGCTATTTATTCAGGAATCCCGCTGACCCACCGCAAATACTCGTCATCTGTTGTGTTTGTGACGGGACACGAAGACCCGCTCAAGAAAAAAACACCCGTACGATGGAGAACCCTTGCAAAATCAGTTGAGACGATAGTGGTAATGATGGGGCTGGCGCGAATCGGTTCTATATCTAGTGAGCTAATGGCAGGCGGCATGGCAAAATCCACACCTGTAGCTGTGATCCAAAACGGCACCACAGCAAAACACAGGCTAACAGTGGGCACCCTTGCAAACATTGAGGCAAAAATTAGGCAAAATAAGATTAAACCGCCCTCAATAATTATAATAGGAAACGTGGTCAAACTCCACAAAACAATAGGAT
>SBBK01000069.1 GCA_005240025.1 archaeon | reverse complement strand
CCTCAAGCGATATCGGAACAGACATGTCAAAAAAGTTTGTTGAGGAGGGGTCTACTGTCGTAATGCTTGGCCGAAACATCAAGTCTCTTGAAAAAGCAAGATCTGAAATAAAAAACAAAGACTCGGCAGTTGCTATGTCATGTGATATCACAAATGAATCGCATGTTCTAAGCATCCTAGAGCAAGTAACTGACAAATACGGAAAAATCGATATTTTGGTAAATAATGCAGCAAAAATTAACGACGCGACCCATTTTCATGAGATGAAGGATTCTGACATCGTGGATCTCATAAATACAAACATTCTGGGTACACTCCGAATTACAAAGGCAGTAATTCCAAAAATGTTGGACAATAAAGGCGGATGCATAATCAATATTGGCTCAATCTCAAGTGAGCGTGCAATACCAAGAGTTCACCTGGCAGTATATTCTGCAACAAAAGCAGCAATTAGCATGTTTACAAAGTCAATAGCAATAGAATATGCAAGAAGAAACATCAGGTGTAACTGTCTAAATTTAGGCATAATCAATGCAGGAATGATAAAACCATACCTTGAGGATCCGCAGGCAAGAAAAATACTGGAAGAAAGGCAACCGCTTAACAGAATTGGTGAGCCAAAGGATGTCTCAAGTGCAGCAACCTTCTTGGCATCCGATGACGCAAACTGGATTACCGGAACTATTCTCAACATAGATGGCGGCAAATCAGCCTCTGAAGGTTAACCAGATTTAGTCAACTAACAATCGCTTTTACAACATCGGATTTTGTAATGATCCCTGCCAAAAGTGTTTTTTTAACAACCGGCAAGCCGCTGATTCCATTTCTTATCATGGCAAGCACAGCTGATGAAACATCATCGGTCTGTTCAATGGTGACTGGATCTGGAGTCATAATGTCTTCTGCTCTAAATGATACGATGTATGACAGCTGATTCAACCTAAATTCACTTGGTTGTGGATTCAACCTGTACTGTTCAACTTCTTTCGGATCTGCAAACTGCTTTATCCAGCGCGGCATCTTTGCTGGAAGAAAGTCCCTGTTTGTGATAATTCCAACGGGTTTTCTGTTTCTCGCAACTACAATTCTTGAAATCTTGTATTTTACAAGGAGACTTTCTACTAACAAAAGCGAATCTGCAGGCATGACTGTCACGACTTTGTGTGTCATTATTTGTAGTACTGACAAAGGTTCTGTGGACTGGGTCAAAAATACGGATGCAAGATCGGTCTTTGTCACAATTCCGGCAAGTATTCCGTCGTCTTCCAATATCAGAATAGAACTAATTTTGTGATTGAGCATGAGTCTTGCGCACTGGTAAATGGTTCCTTTTCTTGTTACAGTAAAGAGGTCCTTTGACATAAAATCCCGAACAGAAATCTTCTCAATGGACTTGTCACGGTACTCGTAAATTGCTCTAACAAAGTCTTTTTCTGTTATGATTCCAACCGGCTTTTTGTTCGATACTACGGGCATTCTGCTCACGCGGTGGCTCAGTAAAATGTCTCTTGCCTCAAGAAGAGTCATGTCTGGCGAAACGGTGACGGCGTTTCGAATTACTTGCTCTAGTGCAGGATTCTTCAATTTCATGGCTTGTGTTGTTAAATGGATCTAAAAGAATATCAAGCTTGAATATCAACTCTGAAAATTGAGTTAGTTTATTTAATTCTAGTTTCTTCTAAACAAATTAGATGGTGCATTAAGTGAGCCTGGACGTAATACGAGAACACATGAGTCAAATCATGAATACAAAAATTGATTCGTTGATCAGCAAGGCCACAATTATTGATCCATCAATGGATGCATCTCGGGTAATAAACAAGCTTTCCAATGCCGATGTTTTTGATGCATTTTGCAGGCAGAAAAACTCAACATGGACTGTAAACATTCGTGATTTGCTTCAAAGCAAAGACATTAGTAGAATGCGGGTTGAACCATTACTACATCCACTCCCAAGTCTTTCGAAAAACAATACGGTTGCAGACGCCGTTAATATCATGGCTCATAACCGGACGAGGGCAGCACCGGTAGTACAAGACGCCGACATAATTGGAACTGTTGAGGCTAAATCCATTTTGGAGTTGATCGCAGAACTTGATAATAAATGGATTACAGCAAATCAATTCTTTACCGCAAACCCGATCGTTGTGGACATAGAAACGCCACTAAGTACAGCGAGAAGGATCATGGTAAATAATAGAATAGATCACCTGCCAGTAATCAACAAAGACAAAATTTCTCATGTTCTTACATCGTACCATGTTTTACATACAATACTCCCACCGGAAAGGGTGGGCCGGCGTGACATTGGCTCAAAAAAGATACGAAAATTGGAATCGCCAATTGGTAATCTGGGCACAAGTCGCATGACTACGTGCTCACCACTCGATGATCTGAGCAGTGTTCTAAGCTCGATGCTTCACGCAAATACAACGTTCTGCCTCGTTTCACTTAGAACTGGGCTTCAGGGAATCATAACCTATCGCGACGTTTTAAATTTACTTGTAACAAAAGAAAAGAGCACGGTTCCACTATTCATTGTTGGAATGCCAAGAGAAGACAACACAAATCTCATAACCACTAAATTCACCAAAGTGCTTGACAGGTTATCAAAAGTTTATCCCGACATACAGGAAGCACGGGTCTATGTAAAAAAAGTACACGGCGGAGGCAGGCACAACTATGAGGTATCGACAGTCATATTGACACCAATCAAAAGTTACATTTTCACACGAAACGGTTTTGACCTCAGCAAGGTCTTTGATGAAATATCTGGAAGAATTCTTAGAAATCTGGCAAAGCGAACAAAAAAAAGGTATAAACTTAGCATCAGAAAAATGATGTAGGAAAGATCACGCAT
>SBBK01000200.1 GCA_005240025.1 archaeon | reverse complement strand
GTTCCTGACTACCAGCCACAAATTCACCGTTAACTAGAGTCAATGCGATATTATATATTGCAACAAAAAAGACTGGCAAGTACGCGTGAATAAAATGGGTCGACCAAAGAAATCTGTGGACAATTTTAAAGAAAAACAAGAAAAGAAAAAAAAACTACCCAAGGAGGATAAAAAGGAAAAACTACCCAAGGAGGATAAAAAGGGCAAACTACCCAAGGAGGATAAAAAGAAAGTCAAGAAATTAAAAGAAAAACCAGTAGAGGAAAAAAAGAAAAAACCGGTAAAAGAGGTGCCTGAAAAAACACTGGAAGAAGAGATGGAAGAGCAGCTAACTGACGAGGAAATTGAAAACTTTCAGATAGAAAAAGTCGATATGGAAAAGCTTACCAACCGGGTATGCCTGTTCTTGGCAAATTATGAGGACGGAATCATTCAAAGCGAACTCTGGAAGAAATTCAAACTTTCCAGCAGGGACGGCTCAAGGCTTGCACTAAAGCTGGAGAGAATGGGAATTATTACGCGAGAAAAAATTCTTGAAAATAAACGCTGGACTTATGTTCTTAAGATAAAAAAGACTCCAGTTAGTACCACATCAATTGAGAACGCCCCCTGTCTTGTGTGCCCAGTTGAACAAAAATGCTCCCTTGATGGAGAAGTAAGCCCAAAAACATGCCAGTGGATTGAGGACTGGACAATTGCCGAACTCTCAAAACCAAAGAAAAAGAATGATCAATGAAACTAATTGATGCCAAGCGCGACCATTATAGAAAACTTGCAAAAGAACAGGGATATCGAAGTAGAGCGACATACAAGCTGCTGCAGCTAAACAACTCGTATAGAGTAATCGGGCCTGGATTTTACGTCGTGGACCTGGGGTGTGCCCCGGGGGGATGGCTGCAGGCGGCAGTCAAACTCGCAGGAAACAAAGGCAAGGTGGTCGGCGTTGACACGACATACATGGATGATATTTCTGGGGCCCACTTTATCAAGGGAAGCGTCGAAGACGAATCCATTACAGATGAAATTCTAGAGTATCTTGGAGGCAAAGCAAACGCAGTCATCTGTGATGTGTCGCCACAAATTACTGGCCATTGGTCGATGGATCACGCAAGGCAGATCTCGCTAAATTACTCGTGCTCAAAAATAATGGATAAAGTTCTTGCGCCGAGGGGAAATGCAATCTTCAAGGTTTTTGACGGAGACTACTCGATGGAATTTCGCGACTATCTGAAAAAAAAATTTGCCAGGGTGCAACTGCGAAAACCAAGCGCCAGCAGAAAGCCAAGCAGCGAGTTGTATTTTGTATGCCTCGGATATGGGCTCTAGCCAGAAAGCAACTCTCTTATCCTGCCTATTCTGCAATCTGTCCTGAAGCCAGTCGGATTAAAAGAGGTGGGGCTTGACAAAAACCCATTTTCTTGCAGTTTCCCAATTGTCCGCTCAAGTGATGACGGCGATGACTTGTTCATCTCGGCAATCTCATCAAGGGTGTAGTAATAAGGAGGCATGTTGACTTCGGCGATGCATTTTTCCAGTATCTTTGCGCATTTTCTGTCTACGGAAAAACCGGGAAGGTGCGCCTGCATGCGCTCTACAAACTCTTTCTCAAAAAGTTTGCCAATCCACAATGGTCCGGCATGCTCCAACCTGGAATCGCACAGATCGCAGTTTGAGACGTGTGCAGTTGTGGCAAACCTGTTGCCGCAGCTTCTGCAGTGTGCAATAAATCCGATGACATCTCTGGTTTCCGGCCTGTTTAGAATTCTGACATAGATCCGGTAGTAGTGCTGGTTATTCTCAACAAAAACCGGCGTCGCCTCAACATCGAGTCTTGCCGCAACCACACCAATGCACCCAAGAATGAGACGTATTGCTATTTCATTGCTGTATGTGGTCTTGATGGGTGTGCCGTGGTACTTTTTTTTGCAGGAGTCTTTGAACAATCCGTGCAGTACCTGCAGGTCGGTGGCAGTAACGGACAGCAAACCCCTGTGTACTGTAGCACGTATCGCACAATCGATGAATTTTGCGGGAGACCCAAAGGGATCTACATCAACTATGGCGCCACGATGCCCTTTTTTTGAAAAACTGCCAAAAAACCTACAAATCTCATTTTCGGATGTGCAATAGTTTTGAAGGGAGTTGAGCGCAGCGGACTCTTTTGAAAGTGCCAGCGCGCTTGGGTTCAGGTCATTTACGACAACCTCGATTCCAATCTCATTGGCAACCCGAAGCCCACGCGCTCCCAACCCGGAGAGGCCATCGAGGAAAACCTTGGGCCCTTCAAAGTTTTCCAAAAACGCAGAATAGGCAACTATGGAAAGATCCCTGCTTAGCTTTGCCCGCGGGTTGAAAAACGCAGGATTTTTGGGCGGAACCTTGTTTTTTATCGAGTCCCTCGGAACTAGGATCTTTGTTGTTCCTTCCGTTATTATGACCAGGTCATTTAGCTGCGAACACATCGTCAGCTTTTCTATTTCTGCAACGGTTTAATACGTTGGGGCGGACTGTGAGGTTGTGATCTGCGGAATAGATGAGGCGGGAAGGGGCTCAATGATTGGCCCCCTTGTGATAGCTGGACTGGTGATCGAAAAATCAAAGACAAAAATTCTGACAGATATTGGAGTACGCGATTCCAAAAAACTCAGTCCACATGCAAGACAAAAACTATACGGTAAAATCATCAAACTTGCAGACGATTACGCAATATCGAAAATAACACCGCATCAAATAGATGCACACGTTCTAAACCACAGGCTAAATCATCTGGAGGCATCACACATGGCAAGAGTGATAAAAAAACTCAAACCCACAATTTCGTACGTGGATTCATGCGACGTAAATGAAAAAAGATTTGGTCGGGAAGTGGACAGGATGGCAAAAACAGGAAAAATCAAATCATACCATCACGCCGACTCGACGTTTGTGGTGGTCTCTGCCGCATCCATAATTGCCAAGGTGACCCGTGATATGGCAATTGCCAAACTCAACAAAGAGCACGATCTTGGAAGCGGTTATCCATCGGATGCAAAAACCGTTCGGTTTGTGCAAAACTGGTTTTTTGAGCACGGCCAGATGCCTGACTTTGTGCGCAAAAGCTGGGCGCCGGTGCGGTCGATTGCAAAAAGTTATGCCCTGGCATGATATCTGGCAACAACCATTGCGTGGTCTTTGTCGTACTGCTGCAGGTCAATGTTTTGAATTACCTCAAAATCCGAGTGCAGTTTTTTTACCTCGTTTTCAATTATTTTCTTTGGTGACTTGGTAACATCAATACTCCTCGTTTTTATCACCAAAAACAGATACCCGCCTTCCTTTAGGAACATCTTGCAGTTTGCCAGTGCTATGTCAGTCTGGTCTGGCTGTGCAATATCAGAATACACGACATCAACTTTGCCGTAGACAGAAAAATATTGTTTTGGATGCTTTGCGTCCTGCAAAATCGGCACTATGTTTTTTCTAAACCCTGCCACCCTGTCCAAAAAATCCCGCGCAACCCTGCTTGCATGTTCTACTGCAAAAATTACTCCGCTGTATCCTACTATGTCTGATATGTGGCTCACAGTAGTGCCAGTCGAGGCGCCAAGGTACAGTATCTTGGATGCCTGTTTTATGGGAAACACCTCAAGACCAATGGTCAGGGCAGCCGCAAGCTTGCTTCTGAACGGATCCCAGATTCTGTACTCGACTCCGCCTTTTTTGTGCAGCTTTTCTCCGTATACCTGATTTCCTTCGACATAATTGATCGTGGCAAGTCGCCTTTGGCCGTCAACTGTCAGCCAAAAAACCTGGCTATCTTCTTTTTCCAAAATTTCTTCGCTTTTTTATGTCAGCTCTAAATTCTCTGCGCGGGCCCCTTGGTCTGAATCTTTCCTGCCGTCGTTCAACCCTTGGCTGTAAAGGCCTCTGGACTGGCTCTTTGTATTTTTCGCCAATCTCGGTTACCCGCACGTTCAGCTTCTCAAGAAGTGTCTGGTTTATGCCACCACCGTACACATCGACTCTTGCTGCAATGGCTGCCTTGGACGCAACGGCACGCGCCATCTTACCCCGCTGCCACCTTGGTGCTGCATGAACCAGCGGATGCTGGAACAGGATTCCGTGCTTTGGAGGCTGCGTTCCTGTCTTTAGTGAGCGAAACAGTGCCTTTTCTGCGCCGAGCACCTGAATTGTGCTTGCCGGCATAGCTGCTAGTTTTTTGAGACTTCCTGCCTTGGCAAGAATTCTCGCACCTACGGCAGCTCCCAAAATTGCTGCAAGGTTTGGAACAATTGACCTCATTTCATTTTCAATATGTGCCTCGATCTCGTTTCTTATCTGGGACATCTCTAGGATTTGTTTTGCAATCGACTGGGCAATTACGAGGTTTTGGTCCGACATGTCGCCTCCCTTGCTTTTGTCTTGGATTACTGTGAGCATTTGTACCTTGGATTCCGGAAATCCTGCATCCTCGTAAACCTGGTCGGAAAGCATGCTTCGCTTTCCGGCCAGCACTATCTGCGCGTACCCAAGGATGCTATCTATGATGTTGTCAAGTTCAGGAAAATGTAGTCCGTACCATTCTCGAAGCCTTGACGACAAACCGTTTATCATGACGTCGATTTCATCTAGGGCCTTTATGGACTGGATGATGTGTAAGTCCGGACTCTGCGAAACCTCGGTTACCCTGGAAGATGATAATTGGAGTGCGAAATCACGTAGTTTGGCCATTGCCTCACCGGGATTTTTTGCAAATCCGCAGTCTGCTAGAATTTGGGGCTTGTCTGCCTGGATTTGCTCGATTTGTTTTGCATCCATCATCTGCACGTCAAGGGATTCCTTTTTGAGTGACTTTAGGAGCGATTCGTCATTTACTGCATAGCTGGAATTTGTTTTTTGCAGGAAATCAACCAGTGCACCAAGTCTGAGCTGGCCATCCCTCACCCTGACAAAATCGGAGGCGGCATTGGCAAAGGGAAATGACTTTAGTGCCTTGCTGCCATCTAACACGGCGGTGCCAAGCTCT
>SBBK01000051.1 GCA_005240025.1 archaeon | reverse complement strand
GTCGGCAATTGCTGCTTTTCCAGAACTAAATAAAATAGTCTTCAAAGGTGGCACCGCCTTAAAGAAAATCTATTTTGAGAATTTCCGCTTTTCTGAGGATCTTGATTTTGTTTGCTTTGAGGATGTTTCAGATGACTTTCTGAATTTTGTGAGAAGCGGCATGAAAGGTCTTGACGTAGAGTTTTCAGAGATATCAAATATGGAAAAGAAGGGGGATAGCTTCAAATTCAAAGTCAAGTATAACCAGTCCACTGGAGCCAAGACAAGCATAAAGGTGGACTTGAGTCTGCGTGGGGATATCATGATGGCACATCCTGTCAAACCAGTACTTCATTTCTATGAAACGCCTCCAAAAGGATTTTCGCTGCCTGTAATGTCCCTTGAAGAGATCATGGCCGAAAAAATCAGGGCCATAGTATACACTAAGCACCCTCGGCATCTGTATGACATCCAATATCTGCATCATCATGGAGTAAAAATCAACCCTGACATGGTTAGGACAAAAATCAAGTCTGTTTACGGCGAAGATTTTGATTTAGAAAAACTCAAAGAAAGATTGCCTGAAAAGGCAAGAGATTGGATGACTGATTTAAGACCTCTCTTATCCACCAAACCGCCGTCATTTGATGATGTTTCAAAAGAGGTTCTTGAGGTTATTTCTAAAGAAATGAAATAGTACAAACCAGTTGGAAAAAACGTGCGAAATCGATGGTTAAAGGATAGGATTGAAATTTTGAGCTATTTGTTAAAAACGTAAATTCTAGGGAAAACGCATGCGTCTTTTGTTTTTCAAATCACCGCGGATTAAATTGGGCAAGCATTTTCCACACAATATTCTATTTTTGGCATAAACATTTTCCATCAAAAATCATCTAATCGGGGGCTGGACATAAATCCCGCTCATTTTGATCATATTCCAAAATTAATTTAATGAAAAATGCTTTGGATTTCCACATCGCAGTATCATTGCTTGAACGAATTACGACCGAAGAACCCCAGCAAGATATTATCAGAATCGTTCCTAATAGGAATTTTGTATCTGATTAGTTTGCTTTCTTTGTATAAAATGCTGACTACACAAGGCGTGCAGACCGTACATATATCCGACCACAGTAATTCTGCAATGTTTTGTTGTTCGGATATGGTTTAGAATACCATCCAACAATGCCTTGCACTACTGGCTATCACTCAACACCACGTATCACAAAAGGATCATACCATCGTGCGGCCTGCATACCCTGCCAGACAGAAGGACCTTTGATCGACGATTCAAGGTGCTGCCATTACGGGATGTGGTTGCATCTATGGGGCAAAGATTCCTAACAGAAGGCATTGTAGAATTGGATGCAGCCGCAGATTCTGCCATCATACAATGCAAAAAGGTGTGGCACAAATCAGACATGGAAAAAGGACTAAGCCCAACATCTGGCATTGATGTTGATGCGAGATGGGGATTCTCAAAGGCAAAAGGCTGGGTGTTTGGCTACAAATTACACATGTCATGCAGTACCGGAAAGCTGGAAGCACCATGACTGCAGATATCAGTACTGCAAACGTGTTTGATCCGCACAGAATGATGTTTTGATGGAGTCACTTGCCGGTCTGGTACCATACATGGCAGCTGACCTGTTGTACTCCTCAGAATTGTACGAGTTCAGTAAAAGGCCTGGAATTGTTCTTGTCTGTCCAATCAAAAGATACCGGCACACAAAGGGGGTCCGTCTGAAAAGATATCGCTTCTCCTGTTCAAGGAAGGGACGGAGACTACGCAGAAGGGCTACCATTGAGAGGATGTTTGATAGAATGAAGGATACCTCTGGGATATCGCCCATTCCAGTAAGAGGGGAGCGTAATGTGTCATCGTATGTTTTGATGTGCGTGTTTGTGTACCAGGTTGCCATTTATTATAATTCCATAACAGGAAGGAAAAAGCCGGTGTGTCAAGCACATGCTTGGATGCCAGTATGTTTTTTTAAAAAAGAGTTATGCCCAACCCTCGGCTAATTTTACAAAAATTCATGCGTAATATCACTGGCGATCCACCATAACAGAACCCAGTGCGACATAGATTTTAATCCGATACTGCAGAGATCATTCAATGGGCCTGAGCAGATATTTTGCAGTCCGCGGAACGGTCCTCTTTGGGGTTTTGATTGCAACGCTTTTCATTACGATTTTGCTTGTTGGCTCCAACATGGACGCCATAATGAAAAAAGGAATTGCAATCCAGGTGAGAACGGAGATAGTAGAAAACAGGGCCCTTGTTTCCAGCTTCCAGAGTACCGATGAGCTTGACTCCTATGTACGAGACCAGATAGAGCAGCGCACAAGGTCCCTCGGACTCGACCTGCCGTGGTATTCCCCAAACAGGATAGGCCTTGCAATGTACAAAATTCTGATTTTAGACTTTGGGCACGCCACGTTTCTTAGCTCCGACGGCGGCTCGACTGCGGTGTCCGACATCATTTTAGAAAAACTCCCAAGAACTATTTTGCTGTTTACCACAGCCACCATAATAATTTCCCTGATTGGGATATTTGTCGGGGCGTCATCCGGCAGCAGGATACACTCCAAGCTCGACAGGATAACCTCGTCG
>SBBK01000191.1 GCA_005240025.1 archaeon | reverse complement strand
TATGGGGCATGAGAGGAAAGCCAATCAAAATTCCGATGCCGCACATTTCAGGAACGGATGCTGTGGGCGAAGTCATTTCGGTTGGCGATGAGGTCACTTCCATAAAGGTAGGTGACAGGGTCGTATCCCATGGCAATCTCTCCTGTCGTGTTTGTAAAGCGTGTACCGATGGAAAAGAGTATGACTGTCCACATCGTAAAATCTGGGGATTTCAGACGGGGCCTCTTTGGGGAGGATATTGCGAGCTTGGCCGTTTGCCCGAAGTAAACGTTGTAAAGATTCCAGACAACATTAGTTATGAAGATGCCGCAGCGGCATCAATGGTAATGATGACTGCATGGCACATGCTGGTAGGTCGGGCAAAGGTCAAACCGGGGCAAACGGTCCTGATCATGGGGGGGAGCTCCGGAATGGGCACCTTTGGGATTCAGATTGCCAAGCTTTTTGGATGTGATGTCATAACTACGGCAAGCCCGGACAAGCTTGAGCGATGCCTAAAACTTGGTGCAGATTATGCGGTGAACCATAGAAAGGGAGACTGGGACAAGGAGGTGTTTGCAATATCAAAGGAAATTGCAAAAACCAAAAACACTGTACCTGGTATCGATGTAATTTTTGAGCACATCGGGGGAGCACACTGGAACAAGGAACTTGCTTTGTTAAAGTACGGTGCAACTCTTGTAACGACCGGTGCGACTACAGGATATGATGTGCAGACAGATTTGAGACATGTTTTTTTCAAAGGAACAAGTGTTCTTGGCTCGACGCAAGGTACCAGGGCAGAGCTGGAAGAGGCAGTTTTCTGGATGTCAAAAGGAAAAATAAAATCAATTATTGACTCGATTTATACCTTTGAGAATGCAGTAGAGGCACATACAAAAATGCTCAAAGGAAATGTATTTGGTAAAATTTTGATGAAGCCGGAAATCTAAAGCCGGTGTTTTCTTTGTACGAGATTTAACAAAAAAGTGCCAAGGGTGGGACTTGAATCCACGACAGCTCGGTCTTCAGCCGAGTGCTCTCCCAGGCTGAGCTACCTTGGCTCGGTTTTTTTCTTAAAATGAGCAATTAAAGTGTCTTTTGGTATGTTGGATTTTGAAAAATCTACCTCAGATGAGGAAATTATGGCATCCAGATCGTGTCTGGTGTTTTTTTTCGCTTGTTGATAACGCGTGCCATCACAAACAAAAGATCAGACAGTCTGTTCAGATATTTTTGGCAATTTGGATTGAGTTGCTCGCGTTCGGATAGCGCTACTAGGCGGGTTTCTGCGCGTCGTGTTATGGTTCTTGCTACGTGTAAATTTGCAGCAGTTTTGTGACCGCCGGGCAAAATAAAATTGGAAAGTGGTTTAAGCTCGGCCTCAAACCTATCTATGTTTTTTTCCAGGTTTTCGACCATTTGCTGCGTGATTCTGGTTTTTGTATTGGATAGATCCGGGTTTGAAAGGTCAGAGCCAACAACAAACAACTCGTTTTGTATTTGCATGAGCAGTTTTGCCACATCAGAATCTAGTTCATGTGCCAAAATAACTCCAAGGTGGGAGTTTATCTCGTCAACTGTACCATAAGCGACAATTCTGAGATCCGATTTTTGTACTCGCTTGCCTCCCTGCAACCCAGTAGTCCCATCATCACCGGTCTTTGTGTATATCTTCACCAACAAAATTCTGCAGATCTGATTAATATCTTGTTCTGCCACTTTTCAATGTCATCCGATTAATTTAATAGATTAAGCAATGTCCTAACATCATGACACAAAAAGTTAGATGCCCTTACTGCGAATCCGAATTCGATTCAAAGAACGATCTTTCACGTCACATAGATAGAATTCATCACGGGTCAGGACTGCTTGAAGGCGACACAAGAAAACTATGACTCTGATTTTTTCCAAGCCGTCCTCAAACTAAAAACAATTCCACGTCAAGGCTGGAAAAACAAACTTGGTTTGAAAAACCCGGAATCTGTAGCAGACCATTGTTATTCGCTTACTGCCATGGCGATGCTCCTTTCTGACGTAAAAGGGCTAAACACCGAAAAAATTATCAGAATGGCACTCTTACATGACCTGGCCGAATCCATAACTGGAGACCTCACTCCGGATGAAATCTCAAAATCAAAAAAAGAGAAACTTGAGAGGCTGGCAATGAAAGAGATTTTAAAAAAACTCGATGCAAAACAGCGAACAAAATACTGGTGCATATGGACAGAATATCAAAAAAATACCTCAAAGGAAGCAACGTTATTGCATCAAATAGACAAGCTTGAAATGGCATATCAGGCAAAACTGTATCACGTAGCAGGTCACAACAAATCTCAACTTGTCTCGTTTTTAGAGTCTGCCAGATCTGGCATCACAGATTCAGATTTGAAAAAAACCCTCTCAAAACTCTTTAAGGACTAGACACAACACCGAGTAATGCCAGAACAAGACAAGGATGAATTGATTCGCATCCAAAATGAATTGATAGGGGTCTTGTTTGAGATAATTAAAAGACTCCAAGCAAACAATGATCTAGACG
>SBBK01000223.1 GCA_005240025.1 archaeon | reverse complement strand
GTATGTCAGTCTCAAATTATGAATACACAAGCAGGCTAGAGCAAATCGTTACTACCTTGCTGTCGATTCAGGCGGATCTGCGTGACATAAAGCCGAGGTCTCACTGAGAGCAACCCGGTGAAAAAACCGGTGGCTGCAAAAAAGCCAAAAAAACAAAAAACGACAACAAAACGAAAAAAATAGCTAATATCCAACGTCGCCTGACGTTATTTTTACCTCTCCTGGGCCGGACCTGACTATGAGGCTGCCGTCATTATCCAGTCTCAGTGCCTTGCCTGAGATCTTTTCATCATGCGAGTTTATGATGACTTTTTTGCCTATGGTTGAGGATTTTTTTGTCCATTGGGAGATGACGGGAATCGGGCCATCGCGAACAAGCGTGTTTAGGGTTTTTTCGAGCTCTTCTAAAAAAGCTTGGACCAATTCTGCCGGCCTTGTCTTGCTGTCTTTTTTTAGCAGTGTTTCAACACCATAACTGTGTTGCGTTTTTATCTTTTTTTCAATTTCAGTGGGATTCACCTTAAAGTTTATGCCAACGCCAAGCACGAGACTTTCTAACCTGCTTGATTCTACTGTGGCATCAACTACCATTCCGGCAACCTTTTTCCCGTCCAGGGTTACATCGTTTGGCCATTTTAGCTCGGTTTTGATGTTGAGCAGTCTGTAAACCGCATTCGATAGTGCAACTGCTGATGCAAGTGGAACCAGTGTAATTTTTGCCACATCCAATGTGGGATGCAAAACAACAGACAACCAAATCCCGCCTTTTGGTGAGACCCACACCCGACCAAGCCTTCCCCTGCCTGCTGTCTGTGATCTGGCAATGACTATTGAGCCTACCTCGTCTGATTTTTTAGAAAGCGCAACAGCAAAGTTTTGCGTTGATTCAATCGAATCAAAATAATATGCTTTTTTTCCTAAATGCTTTGTTCTTAACCCCTCGGTTATCTCCCAGGGCAACATTAATTCGGTGGCACCTGTGAGCCGGTAGCCTAAATTCTGTTTTGACTCGATTTTGTATCCGAGCGTCTGTATTTTTTTTATATGCTTCCAGACTGCCACCCTGCTTATTTTTAGGACTTCACTGAGGTCTTCTCCTGATAGATATTCGAGCTTGTGTGATTTCAAAAACTGTAAAACCTTGACTAGGCCCGGGTTGTCGTGTGTTGTGTACAACGTATTGCGTCGGGGTGTGGCTGATTTAAAATTTCTATAAAAATAACTCAGAATCCTATGTCTATGTCGTATCCGCCGTCGCCTGCTCCGCTATCTCCACCCATATCTCCGCCTGATTCTGAATCTGACATTTGATTTTCTGCACCGGGCGGGATCTGGTCTGCTGGAACATAGCTGCCCATTGACGCGCCAATCATGGAAAACATCATGGAAAACATCATCATGTTCATTATTCCAAAGAACATCATCATTGCAAAGTCTGATTTGTTGTTGCCCATGAACTCCTCAAGTTTCTTCTTATCACCAAGCTTGTATAGTTGAGTCATCTGGTTCCATTTTTGCTCCATCTCGTGAATTCTTTGCTGTACCTCGTTGTTCCCTTTTTCTGTTATTTGGAGCTCTATTCTCTCCCCGCCCAAGAATCCCTTTTTTTTCTCAACTTTGATCAGACCCCGTTGTTCCAGTTTTTCTAATATTTTGTTTAGCTCCTGTGGGTCAATCCCTGTTTTTGATCTGATTTTATCAAATTTTTTGGCACCGTTTCTGATTGCCCCCAAAACAATGATGTCTTTTGGCTCTTCTTCCATGCCTTTAATCTGCCCTTTGCATATAAAGAAGTTTTCCTGACCTGACAGCACGCCGAGCCCCCAAAAAATAAAATTGCCGGTCCCGCATCCCAATTCATGGAATGCGATCAGCACTCTGATGATCAGATACGCAAAATCCTCTCACTAAAAAATGTGGCCGTAGTCGGGATGTCAAAAAACGAGGAAAAGGCAGCACACTATGTACCAAGATACCTGCTCCAACAGGGATTCAACGTAATGCCAGTCAATCCGACCACGGACAAAATCCTGGACAGGAGGTGTTTTGCGGATCTGGCCCACGTTGATCAGCCAGTAGACATAGTGGATATCTTTAGACCATCGGACCAGGTGCTTGAAGTGGTACGAGAAGCCATAAAGAAAAAGCCCAAGGTGATATGGCTTCAGGAGGGAATTCACAATTCCGAGGCAGAAGAACTGGCACGCAGGGCAGGAGTTGAAGTGGTGTTTAATAGATGCATGCTCGCAGAACATCAGCGGTTGTTCTGATGGATGCGTTTGTTGAGTTTTACAAATCCCTAAAAAAACTCACAGATTCATTTGCAAAAAAAGGCCTTTTGCTGAAAATCGAGCAAAATCCGGATTGTGGAATAATAAAGATCTTTGGCGAAAATGCCGGCCCCCTTGATAGGGCAAAAAGCGCACTGGGTGATGTAACTGAGCTTGCATATGCTACTGCAGAGCACCATCCGTACTGGAACCTGCTGTATTCTGCCTGTCAAATATCCAGTGCTGTCTTGGAAAAATGGAATGGCGATTTGACAAAAGAAGAACTCGGTGAAATTTCGTGGTCGGTTGATGAGCTAAAAAACACAACCGAGAAACTAAAAAAGGGCCTCGGTAACCAGGCAGAGATAAATACCTAAAAACGCAAATTAACCTGTGCCAATAAAAATAGGAATCATAGGCAAGACGAACACCGGCAAAACAACTTTTTTCAATTCTGCAACACTTTCATCAGCAGAGATTTCGACATATCCTTTCACTACAAAAAAACCTGAATCTGCAGTCGCGCATGCAATCACACTCTGTGTTCACCCGGAATTCAACGTGCGTGATAATCCAAAAAACTCAAAATGCGTTGAGGGGTGGCGTTACATACCAATTGAGCTGATTGATTTGCCTGGACTCATCAAGGACGCATGGCGGGGCAAGGGTCTTGGAAACCAGTTTCTGTCTGTTGCAGCTCAATCCGACGCATTGCTGCACGTAGTCGATGTCTCTGGAGGAATAGATTCGTCTGGTAAAATCACCGAAGTCGGCTCAGGCGACCCGATTTCTGACTTTGCAGACATTGAGGAGGAATTGATAATGTGGTATCTAAAAATACTGGAAGGCAACCGCGAAAAGGTCTCAAAGGTAATCCGTGCCGGGACCGACAAAATAACCGCGATTACCGACCTGTACCGCGGAATGGGCGTAAACGTGTATCATGTCAAGGACGCGTTGCGGACTGCAGGAATTGAGGACAAGGACTTTGACAACATGGACTTTAAGGAAAGCAAAAAATTTGTGGCGACTCTGCGGAAAATTGCAAAACCGACACTGATTGTTGCAAATAAAATAGATATAGATGGAGGGGACAAAAATTTTGCAAGACTTCGCGAACGATACAACGATACCATTGTCGTTCCAGCAAGCGCAGACAGCGAGCTGTCGCTGAGACGCGCGGAACAAAAAGGCCTCATAAAGTATTCGCCGGGCTCCGAGCAATTTGATATAGTGAAGTCAGACGAGCTCAGCCAAAAACAAAAAAACGCACTGGATTTTATCAAAAAGGAAATCATGGGCGAATACATGAGAACGGGCGTCCAATTTGCAATCAATGTGACGGTTTTCAAGCTGCTCAAAATGAATGCCATCTATCCTGTTGCCGACGAGGAAAGACTTTCAGACAAAAAGGGAAACATATTGCCTGATCTCATGTTGCTCAAGGCCGGAGCGACGGTATCTGATCTGGCAAAAGAAATACACAGCGACCTCACAAAGGGGCTTTTGTATGCAAAAGACATCAGGTACAATCTGCGTCTGCCCACAACGTATGAGTTGCGGGACAGGGACGTGGTGTCTTTGGTCAGCGCATCAAAAAAATCACACTGACTCGGCAGGTATTCTTTCTTTTTTCATCCAGATCGTCCTGCCTCTGTGATCCAGGAGAGTTATGTTCATTTGGGAAATCTGATTGCGTATTTTGTCTGCTTCCTGATATTGTTTTTGCGCTCTGAGCGCGTCTCTTCTTTTTATCAGATCGGAAATTGTTTTG
>SBBK01000194.1 GCA_005240025.1 archaeon | reverse complement strand
CCTTCTGGTTATCAAAGTCTTTGAATCTGATTTTGCCTGCACGATATTTTTTTATTGCCTCTACTTCAGGCGGCCATAAATTTTCATCATCGGCAGCAGATTTTGTTCTTTTCTTTGAGATTGTTTTTGACATCTGTTATTTTACCTCGTTTATGTAATTAAGGATTTGTCTTATCAAACGAGGCGAGAAAACCGCAGGATTCTATCGAAGATTTCTAAATGGATGAATCATCATCAATTAATCAGCTGAAAACTAAACAAAATTGGTAAATTTGACAAGCTCCACACTGCCAATGTCAGAGCCAGGCAAAATGGAAAAAGGTCGTGACCACGATACAGGCCTGTACCTGAGATCATGTAAATTCGAAACAGGATTGGGCCGAACAGATTATCGTAGAAGCTACGGGAATTCACGCTTGCGGAGATCAGAAGCTCGGTCGCTGGAGCAGAAAGAGGTTACCGGACTTGTCCGGTAGCAGTTCACCTGTGCATATCATTGCCTTTGCTTCCATCCAAACCATCTGTGTCATGAGACTTGTAAAAGGCGCGGAGTCATGGGCTGGGGTGTTTTGCAGTTTTGGTTGACATCTTGCAGCTTCTGTGCATGTGAATCTATGGGATGCTATGAGAAACGGCATGCAGTCAACGGCGTCACATCTTGAGCGATTCATTGGGATTGGGGGGGGGAATAGCTTGGATCTAAGTAGCAAACGATGCATTTGGATCAGGTTGTAAAATTCAAGTGCGTAAGCCCTAACCATGATGTCGTGCAACTTGAATTTTAACTCATTTCGAATTGCAACAAGTGAGCCTAAATATGATCATGTCCATGACTTGGCATGGCTCCAACGGCTCAGGATGTCCGGCATTCCATCGAGGAACACTGGAGAGAATACCTCTCAAAGTATGGCAACCTGTTTTCGTCTGATTCAATTAGCGGTTCCAGCCCGCCGTCTGTCTTTGTAGGCTCATTTGGATATCCAAAGGTCGGAGTCGGCCCGATGGTGCCACCAATCCACGGAGATACAAGCCTGTTCGATCTGCCTGAAAAATGGCCAGGCAAAAGCCTGGAAGAAATTGTAAATTTTCGACTCAAACTGGTACGGGGTATACAAAAGGTGCCTGTCGCAGAACCGACAGGAAGATTCATTGAACACCTTCAGGAACTTGCGATGGCCTCAAACACGCCAGACTCTGACATCGTATTTGAGAAAAACACCGCACCTGTCACAACTATCGATGGGGAAAGTGCGCCCTTTGGTCCCATCGGTGAGATCAAGTCTGCCAGGTTTTCCGGAATCTCCACAAACAGTTCAATAGAAAAAACCTGCTATGACAGGGACCTGAAGGCACAGGACGCGATACTGCACCTGTATAACTCTGGCATCGAGATATCGAAAATTCAAAAATGCCTGAGTATAGGAATGTTTGGCAAAAAAAGAAGACTTGTGCCGACCCGCTGGAGCATTACTGCCACCGACGATACAATCTCACAAAACCTGGTCTCGGAAATCTTGGACTATCCACAGATAGATTCACACTTTGTATTTTCACATGAGCACCTGGGGAATCTGTATTCCGTCCTGCTGTTTCCGCACAGGTGGATGTACGAAATGGAGGAGGCATGGCATACTGCGTCTGGACAGATTGGCTTTGGGGCAGATTCCGAGGACGCAAACGGAATCGATCATTATCCTGGCATTGCCGGGGCCTACTTTGCCGCAAAGCTTGGTGTTGCGGAATTTCTGAAAAAGAAAAAAAGGCAGGCAGGGGCGCTCGTGCTGCGGGAAATAAGACCTGAATACGCCGTTCCTGTCGGGGTCTGGCAGGTAAGGGAGGCAATACGGGCAGCTATGGCAAAGCAGCCTGTCCTGGCAGATTCAATGGAGGAGGGCCTGACACTTGCCTGCAAAAAGATGAGCATCTCAAAAAACGAATGGATGGCAAAGGGAACCATACTAAAGATGCTAAAACAAAAATCAATCACAGACTATTTTTAGAAACGTATGATTCCTACTCAATTCTTAAATTCATAAAAATGATCTTCTGGCCATGATTCGAGTCTACAAGGCTCAAGTAGAAACTGTATTTTTGTTATGCACCGCAGTTAAAGTCAGAAACGGGGTGTTCTAGGTATGGTAACCACTGCACCATTACCGCCGGCACCTGTTCTGATGACCTGCTTTGGACACTGCGGAATTGGCCTTGGCGCAGAGTCTTACCGAAGGCTACTACTGGATGTGGGTGCGGACCCACTAAAACCGGTCCTCAAAGACGCAAAGGACGAGTCAAAAATTCTAAAAAGATATGGCAGCACAATTTTACGATTTCCTGGCGCGTACACGGGAGGCGAAACCCCGCTCGTGCCCAGAGCACTGCTAGTTGATCTGGACCCACGGGCCGCAAACCTGATCTTACAATCATATCCTGATCTTTTTGCTTTACGCGACAAGCACGTAATACATGGAGCTGGCGGCGCCGCAAGAAACTGGGCCGAAGGCCGCTCAAGATTCAAAAACGAGGTCATGCAAAAATGGGACTTTGCAAAGCAGCTGTACGCGCTTTCTCCGGAACCTGTAAGAGGGTACACAATTCCATTTGCAATGGGTGGTGGAACAGGAAGTTCCTTTGCCTGCTCGTTTATCGAGTTTATCAGAAACAACACCAAAGAACACGCAACGATTGCAACCCTTGGGCTTTTGCCAGAATTTGGATGGGATCCGGTAATCTTTGAGGCGGCCGCAATCAACATTGTCATGAATCTGGAATACCAGATAAAGTACAGCGACTGCTCTATTTTATTTTCAAACAAAAGACTCCGCGAGCTTGCACACAGGTACGAAAAACGAGTCCAAAAGATTCCATCAATAATTGACGACCTTCCAAAAGAACACGAGGTGGTCTGGAAGGACTACAAGGGAATGAACCTTATTGCGGCAAACGCGATATCTATGTTTATTGCTTCTTTTGCCAGAGAAACAGAATGGGACATGTCAAACTACAGGACTTGGCTTGCAACAAAAAGGCCCAAGATGGCAATTCCGTGGGTCATACCAGTCATGCCTGACGACGACCAGTGGAATCTTAACCAGATCACCGGCAAAAACAACACAATGGATGCCATAATTGAAAACCTGAACAAAAAACAGGACGCGCTCCTCTTTGATATTGATGAAAATGATGTCAGAAGCTACGGCGGCAACAGAGATTCGTGCTGTGCACTGGTAAAGGTCAGGGGCGACTTTGACGTAAAAGAGCGCGAGATACTAAAACGCGTCATAAAAGAAAGATTCAACATCGAAGATTCCAGGATGATATTTGTCAAGATTCCAATAATGGACAGGGAGCAGGCAAACGTGACAATCCTGGTCAACACAAAAGCAATAGGGCCAAAAATACTTGAAATCGCAAGGGAGGCCGAGGAATCCTGGGATGCCTACAAAGAAGAATATGGAAAATGGGGCCTGACAACTGAGGACTTTAAGCAGTCACTTATGGACGTAGTTCACCAGTTCAGCCAGTGAAAATTATGGCCGACTTTGCATACCTTGATGATCTGGCCCGACAAATCAAGACAAACCGCAACAATCTAGCACAGACAGAAGAAGAGCTCAAAATAATAAATATGAAACTCCACGAGCTGCCGCTAAAGCGTCCAACCGAGTCCACCTTTGCAAAAATGATCGGAACGCCATATGACGACCAACAGGCTACCCTGGAAAAATCAAAGGCAAGCCTGGAGTCGAAGCGGGACGAGCTTGCAAACACAGTCCGCTCGGACACTGCAAAATTCATCACAGAAATGACATCGCCAGACCTTGTCATCCCCCTTGACCCAAAGCCCACCTTCAAGGACGGAAATGTGCAGTACCAGTACCGTGACTCGATAAAATTCCACAACCTCTTTGAATTCCTGAGCGAGCTTTTAGGGCTGAGCGCGCCACTCGTGGTAAAGGATGTGCTACTCTCCTCATCCGAAATAATAGTCAAAGTATCAAACGAATATGAGGCAAAGCAGAAGTTCATCAGCTCCATGAGTGAGATCCAAAAAACGCTCACAATCAAGAAAAAATAATCAACTTCCTAAATTCTGGAAAAATAAATCAACACCTTTCTTTTTGTTCGTTCAGGTATTCACGTAGTGTCTTTTTTGTGGTCATCCATGTTTTTCCTTCCTTAATTGCATAGATCCTGCCTTTTCTTGCCAATAAACTCCAATACTCTGCTGAATGTGGTGTCTCTCCAGCAAGCTCGGAAAGGGATTGCATCTTCACTGATTTTTCATCTGATACAAGGTACAGATCCAGTGTCTGCTCCACACATTTTGCTATGTATGTCAAAAATGGCTCAAAATCATCATTCAGGTCAATCTGCCTTAGTGCTCTGAGATATTGAGGCCTATCTGTACTTTTAATCACAACAAATGGATATTTGTTTTTTACGAGAATGAGATTCAATAGAAGTCTTGCCATCCTTCCATTTCCATCCTCAAATGGATGAGCCCACACAAAATCATAATGCACCTGAGCTGCAAATTCAATCGGTCTCAGCTCATCGGGGTTTTCATTAATCGTATGCAATAAATCCTTGATGTGCTTTGGAATCTCGTAAAACGGGGGAGGAGTAAATCCTGCCCCTTTGACTGCCAGCTCGTACTGTCTGTAGGTTCCAGCACTTGCAATGACGCCGTTCATCAATGTTTTATGGATTTTTTTTATCTCATCCTCGGTAATCTTGTGGTTTTTATCAAACGCAATCTTCTTGACTATGTCTATGGCATCAGGGTGATTCTGCGCAACTAAAATGTCGCCAAGATTCTTCCCAGCGAGTGCCTCAGGAATACTCTTTTTCCCCAATGTAATCCCCTGCAAGATAAGTTCGGTTTCGCCCCTTGACAGCGCACTGCCTTCAATTTTGTTACTGTGGAACACAAAATCTATCTCCATGCGTTTGCGAATCTGCTCGATTTTTCTCTTGCTTAATTTTCCCAGTCTTTCCAGGTCCAGCTTTTTTTGCAATATCCTTTTGTGCAGAAATACAGGAACCCGGTCATATGGCATAATGTATCGGTTCAATATATCCGATATTAAATAGTATCGGATAATGTTATCCGATATCTGGCACAGGCATGATTGGCTGGCACATCTTGATAATTTCAGACATACTGTCCGATAGGTTTACAGAGCCTCAATCTGGGATCCATTCACATATGCAAAACAAAACCCTCACCCTCGCAATACTGATAATTGTGAGCCCTGTCTTGTTTGCGCTGGCAGCATTTCCGGACTCTTTTAGCCTGAGCTGGAATCAGGGCAGGGGGGGCTTTCTTTTTGCGACGGCCTTTATTGTAGCCGAACTCTTTGGGGTAAAAATGCTGATGTCACAAAAACGAGTAACAACGCTGATTCCCCTCGCCGGTGCAGTGATCGCATATCTGATATCATTAGAATTTGGGCTTAGAAACTACGTCGAGTCGGTGGCAGAACAGCTTGATGTGCATCTGGTGCTTTCATGGACTTGGATGTGGGATTTTGTGGTGATGGGATCTTTTGTGATTGCATCGGTGTGGATTTTGTTTGGCAGGCGCTGGATACGGGTGGCACCTGCCGGGCCCATATTTCTGTGGGGCAGCGCAATCATACTCTCACTCGATGCGTTCTTTCCGTATGATACCCTGGGGCCACTGCAATACATTGTGCCGTATCTGGTGAAAGCAAACGTCTCGATAATCAACACACTCGATCTTGGAACCGCAATCGCAAAAAACAATCTGATGCTCTTAAAGGGAGACCATGGCACCATGGCACTGCAGGTCTTTTGGCCCTCGGCAGGAGTCCACAGCGTAGTGATTTACTCGCTTGTGATGATGGCGTTTTTGCTCAAAATGAACATACCTCAAAAGCGCAAGGCAGCATACTTTGCGCTAGGCATTCTGGGAACAATAGGCGTAAACATGATTCGAATATTCTCACTGTCGCTTTTTGTCCTGCTGGTCTCTACGAACCCGGCCAAATTCGAGGAATTCCACGGAATAGCAGGCGAGATAATGTTTCTGCCATGGCTTTTTGCCTATCTCTTTTTGGTAATGGCAATAGAGGCAAAGCGACTCAAAAAGCAAAGTGTCTGACTTAGAAGAAATTT